>CAZSSV010000006.1:0-20822 GCA_964609425.1 uncultured Isosphaeraceae bacterium
CCGCCGTGACTGACCAGTCGCCGGAGTCCGCGACACGCACGTCAGGCGACGTCATGTTCTCGACGCCCAGCGTGATTGCCGCCGATGCGCCTGAGAATGAGTACTCATAGCCTCGGTCCCACCCGACAGGCGTTGTGATGTGGCCGAGATACAGCCCCTCCGGCGCCGCCTGAAGCGACAACGGGTGCGCATGCACGGGTTGGCCGTAGACGTTGCCCGGGTGCCGCTCCCAAATGAGCGACGACCACCATGTATTGGTCGGTGGGGGACCGGCAAAGTCGGTGGTGGTTCGGGGCGTGACCGAATTGCCGGCGGGGTCACTCGGGCCGAGCTGTCCCTCGGGGAGGGTGTCGAGGTAGGAGCCCGGGCCGACTTGGATGGATCCGGCCCAGAGTGGCGCTGTGATCAAGGCCGCAGGGATGGTTGTCACGCGGGTGATGCGCATGCGGAGGCTCCTGGGTTTGGACCCACCAGGGTCGCTGGGCAACCCTACGTTCGAGTGCGTGCCGGGTGCTGAAAGTGCCCTCATCACGGACCCCGCTCGCCCGCACAGCCCGCACAAGGCAACCAAGCCCGACAGGTGCCACCCGGCTCCGCTATCCTGTGCCCTATGGCCCACGGACACACCATGACCGCGAAGTCGATCGTGACAAACCTCGTCTGCGTCTTCATCGTCGCGCCAATCCTGGCGGCTTTGATTGTCTGGGGGTGCTGGGTGCTCATCCCGGAGCAGCCGCCGCCACCTGTGATTGACACCACGACTTCAGCCCACGCGGCCGTCATCCGCCCCGCACCGCACACGCCGGTTTCGGGGCGGACGGTCTATATGGCCAACTGTGCCAAGTGCCATGGCGACAGAGGCGACGGCCAGGGAACAGAAACACTCGACCGGCCGGCGAGGTCGTTTCTTGAAGGGGCGTTCTCATTTGGAGACCCTCCCGAGGCGGTTCGCCGCGTCGTGCAGCACGGTATCGCCGGCACGCCCATGCCGGGGTTTGCAGGCACACTCTCGTCTGCGCAGACCACGGCGGTTGTGAAACACGTGCTGGCGATGGCGCCGCCGAGAGAACGTGACACGGAAGACGCCACATGGGTTGTCACGGATCGGCCACTGGTGCTCCGTGGAATGTTGCCTCCCGGAGGCCCTTGGGCCGAGGCGCGTCCTCGTGGCCTGCTCCTCGGTGGAACTGATGGATTGACGCTCGCCTACAACGCCGATGACGTGCAGTTCCGCGCGGCCCGCCAGGGCGATTTTGCCCGGAGGACCGATTGGGAAGGGCGTGGCGGGACACCTTTGGAGCCTCTGGGACAGGTGGTGCACTGGAGTGCGGATCGGCCTCCGTTTGAAGCAGATGGGCGCCCGGTTCAGGCGGCGCTGCGGGGGACTTCGACAACAGAAGACCGGGCTGCCGTGTGGTATGCACTGCCAGGTCTGGACGTCAGGGAGTTTGGCGCGACTCGCCAGGTTGGCGCGCTGGCCGGGTACAGCAGAACCCTGCAACTCGAAGGAGATGGGTCTCGATTCACCATGGCACTCCCATCGGCGCATTCGCCGGTGGGCCAGGGAACTTCCGATGGCTGGTACTGGTGGCGTGCGGGCGAAGATATGATCGGCGTGCGTGGCGCAGTCCCGTTCGGAGATCGCGTCGCGCTGCCTCGCGAGGGGGTCGTGGAGCTGCTGGTGCTTCCGTCCGTCGATGATGATGCTGCGCGAGCGGCTGGAATTCCGGTCGGGGCGGCCGCGTCGTGATACCGGCACTTCTGGCGTGTGTCCTGGGGACCGACCCGTGGGTCGTTGAGACGATTGAAGCGCCGCCGGGCGAGACGATCGAAGTCGGAGGCATTACGTTTCCCCAGCCAGACGTCATCGCGGTGAGCACGCGACGAGGTCGCGTGTGGCTGATTGACGGAGTCTTCGACCAGGATCCATTGGGTGCGACGTGGACGCGGTTCGCGGATGGCCTGTACGAAGGGCTTGGTCTGGACAGTGACGACGGCGACCTGATTGTTCTGCAACGGGGCGAGTTGTCACGCCTTCGAGACGTGGACGGAGATCGTGCCGTCGACGAGATTGAGACGATCACTCAGGACTGGGGCCTCTCTGAGAACTACCACGAGTTTGCGTTTGGTCTGCCACGAGACGACGACGGCAATCGCTTCATGTCACTCAATCTCGGGTTCGAATCACCCGACTGGTGGCACGGCGTCTCGGTTGAGCCCTATCGCGGATGGATTCTTCGCGTGACTCCGGAGGGCCAGGTACAGCCGTGGGCGCACGGGTTTAGAAGTCCGTGCGGGCTCGGTTTCGACGCGGGCGGTCGGTTGCTCGCGACCGACAACCAGGGCGATTGGATGCCGAGTTCGCCGATCTTTGTGGTGCAACAAGGCGGGTTCCACGGACATCCCGACAGTCTGCGGTGGACCGATGAGGATGCGACGGGTGCTCTCAGGCTCGACAAGCGCGAGCCGCCGAATGTGGATCGCGTGCCGGCTGCGATCTGGATTCCCTACGACTGGTCACGTTCCACAGGAAACCTGGTAGCAGATGCGACCGGTGGTCGGTTCGGTCCCTTTGAAGACCAGATGTTCATCGCTGAACTCACGACCGGTCGAGTGCTTCGCGCGCAGATTGAAGACGTCGAGGGAACGCCGCAAGGCGCGGTGTGGCCGTTCATTGATCGCGTCGGTTCGGTGGCGCGTGTGGCATTCGCGCCCGATGGGTCGTTGATCTGTGGGCTGACCAATCGAGGCTGGGGCGGTCTCGCTCCTGGAAGCGGTGTAAGGCGCATCAGGTGGACGGGCGAGCTCCCGTTCGAGATGCGGCACGTAGGAATCGCTCCAGACGGCTTTGATATCGAGTTCACCAAGCCGATCGCCGGTGATGTGACGCCGTCTCAAATCACAGTCCGGTCATACGATTACAACTGGTGGTGGAAGTATGGTTCGCCCGAGCAGCGAGCCAGCGTGCTTGACGTGACCGATGTGCAAGTGTCATCGGATGGCCGATCGATGCATGTGGTCATTCCTGAACTTGGCGCAGGCCGGGTTGCGAGACTTCGGTTGGAAGGTGTTGAGTCGGTAGATGGATCGCCCCTGCGTACCGACGAAGTGGCGTACACGGTGAACCGAATGCCTGGTGGCGAGGTGCGGCACGTGGCTCGGCGTGTGACGCCGCCGCCACTTGAGTCGATGAGCGAAGACGAGTCGGGGTGGCTCCGCCTGACTTGGGGTGAGCCGACCGAACTGTGGTCGGGTGAGTGGCGATTGTCCCAAGCCAAGCTGGACCCAGCGGATCGGGCCCGATTCACCACGACGATAGGCAATGACGCGCTGGTCAACGATCGGGCAAGCGGGGACCTTGCGCTCAGGCCTCCGCTCCCGCTCCCCGCCCGCATCCGAGCATCGGTCATGCTTCCAGACGGCGGCGCGTTCGGGTTCGGACTGCCGGGTGGAGCGACGCTGATCGGGCGGGATGGACCGAACGGCAGCCACATCGCGATCGTTTCGGCCCGTGGGGACACGCTTGCCGAAGCAGACGATGACACCTGGCGGGGTCCCGGCCAATGGCATGCGCTGGAATTTGCTGTGCGCGATGGCGGTCTCGATGAAGTCCTCCTGGACGACGTGCGTGTGTTGGGGGGCGTGGAGATTCCCGCAGTGCAGGGCGACGATTGGATGCGTGTTCGGGCCGATGTCGGCCCGGCCGGAGTTGCAGACATCCGTGTCAAGGCGGCCACTGCAGACGTGGCGGAGGGTGTGTCCTGCTTGCCGGCGAAACTGATGTTGCCGCCAGGTCTGTGGGGCGGGGTGGGTGAAGATGGTTTGGCCATGCGTGGGTCTGGACGTGTGAGGCTGGCCGGCGCGTGCCCGAATGAGGCGATCATCTCGGTGAAGGCACGCTTCGCTGCAGAATCTCAGGCCCTGCTCCAGGTCGGCAACGTCACGATCGCCCTTGCCGAATCGCGGCCACCCGCGCCAACCACGGGCAGCATTGTTGGTGCAGACGACCTTGGTGTTCGGCTCGTGCCTGCTGACACATGGTTTGCGATGACGGTACAGATTGCGGCGGGGTGCGCAGTGGTTTCAGTCAACGGGCTTGAGGTCGCGAAGTGGTGCGGGGATGCTGCCGGAGGTGAGATGCACCTTGATCTTCAGGAGGGGGCCGTCGATGTCGGCGTTTTTGACGTGCGAGGCGTCTCTGTGGACTTCAGCACGGCGCCGTAGCGTTCGTCCTTGTTGTAGATCAGGAAGGCGCTGATGTCCTTGTAGTTGACCAGGGCGACAGGTCCGACGCCTTGCGCGTACAGCGCCCACGAGGAGTCGTAGATGGTCGCCGGACCGACCTTGCCGTTGTAGGTGACCTTGATGAGCCGGGCATCAAATGTTCCAGCGGGAACTTTGACGCGAAAGCCCCCAAGGTCGCGATAGTGAGCCGCGAGCGATCCGGAATGTGCAATCACAGTTGGGTCGTGGATGTCAAAGACTCGCACCTTGATGGCATGTTCAGCCACTTCTCCTGGCATGACGCCCGGAAGGAGGAGTGGTTCTGGCGGGTCAAAGTGGCTGATGACGGCGTGGGGAATGTTGATCGAAGCGGGAACATGAACACCTTTGCCCGTGGGATTGAGGTACCGCGTCCACTGGGCAGGATCCTTCATGGTCCACTCGGCTGGAGCAGAGATGGTGCCTTGGAGCGAAATGGTCTCTGTGTCGCCCGCGCGGTCGCCGCTTGTTCGCTCGAATGTGCTGGTCGAGTCCACGAGCGGCAGCCAGTCGGCTGGGGCAGCGATGGGCGCGATGTCTGTCGAAGCCAGGATGACGCCGGTGCCGAGCAAGGCGAGTGCTTCGCGGTCGTCCTGGGTGAGGCCTGCAAGTGGATCGGTCGTCGTCGCAAGCGTCAGGGCGAGCATCGTGAGCATGGAAGTCACCTTGTGTTGCCGCCGCCGATGTGGCATTCGGCCGCCGATCCTCGGTGGGAATTGTGCCTTCCCCGGTGGCAGGCGTCAATATGGTTCCCGGGGGACCGAGCGTGGGGACGTTGCGCGTGAACGCCTGTCGCCGCTGCTGACTCCACGGCGGCGTGGGGGGCCAGCGTGGGGTGTGAGAGCGCCTGCGAGCGATTGCGCCGATCCAGACCACCTGCCGGCCTGATTGGGCTTGCCCTCGAGGAGTCAGGCTGTAGGCTGGGAACGCGAGAGGGAACATGACATGTTGAAGCAATGCGTGGTGGCGGTGTTCTTGGCAGCTGGTCTGGGTGGCGCGGACGTCTTGCATGTGCCGAGTGTCTACCCGTCCATTCAGGAAGCCATCGCCGACGCTCAGAGCGGGGACTCAGTCGTGGTAGCCGCGGGCTTTTACAACGAACGGATCGACTTTCTGGGCAAGGCGATCACGGTTGCTGGCGCGGGTTCCGGGGACTCAACGCTGGATGGAACGGGCCTGGACGGTCCCGTCGTCACGTTTTCGTCGGAAGAAGGGGCGGGAAGCGTCTTGGAGGGGTTCCGGATCGGCCACGGCAGCGGCGGGTTGGTTGAAGACCAAGTCTTCGGGGCCGTCCTTTGCGGAGGCGGCATTCTGATCCAGAGCGCGTCACCGACCATTCGTGACTGCGACATCGAGAACAACGAGTGCTGGGGTGGGGGTGGTGTATGTGTCGACGGCGGTATGCCGACACTGACGAATTGCGCCTTTCGCGAGAATGCTGTGGAGGGCCACGGCGGCGGCGTCTATGCGCTGCACGGGGCGCGGCCGACTCTGACATCCTGCCGGTTTGAGCTCAACACCGCGAGCTGGGGCGGTGGCATGACCTGCACAGACGGAAGTGATGCTGAGCTGAGTGCGTGCGAGTTTCTCGCAAACACGACGCGCAATGTCGGAGGTGGCCTCTACATTCGTTCCAGCAGCGACCCGACCATCGATGGGTGTACGTTTGCCTGGAACGTGCAGGTGGACAATCCACTCGGAAGCGGCGGTGGCATCTGCGTGTATGGATCGGGGACTGGAGGAGGGCCGTGCTACCCGTCCATCTCCAACTGCCTCTTTGAAGGGAATACGGTCAACGGCGACGGTGGTGGCATGAGTCATGCATACGGTACGTTCGCCACCGTTGAGAACTGCGTGTTTCGCGGCAATGCTTCCGGCCGAGACGGTGGTGGCGTGGCGTGTGTGGGTGCGCACGATCCAGATGTGCCAAGCAACTCCACTTTCGTTGACTGTGTGTTTGAGAACAACACGACCGCCGAAGAGGGAGGCGGCTTTTTCTCGAGGGCGAGCGAGCCTTCCATCAGCGGATGTGTCCTGTCGGGCAACCAGGCCGCCGCTGGAGGCGGCGTGTACTTCTTCGAGAGCCCGGCGAGCCTGATGGAAGGGACGAGCGTCTGTGGCAACACGCTTCCGCAGGTCGACGGAGCGCACCTCGATCTCGGTGGGAACACGGTCAGCGACGAATGCCCGTCCTGCGCGAGCGACATCTCCGGCGATGGCGAAGTCGGGGTGGACGACCTGCTCATGCTGATCGAATACTTCGGTCCGTGCGATGGGTGCGCCGCGGACGTGGATGGCGACGGCATCGTCGGTGTCGACGACATCCTGCTCGTCATCGCAGCTTGGGGCCCGTGCTGACCCGCCCTCTTCCCCGCCCCGCAGCCCCCATCGACCGCCGGTCACTTTATCTCGTTGTTCTGCAACGACTTGCAAAAGTCCACTTTCGTAACCACTTGTCAGTGCCCAAGATAAAGTGTCCGGGGGTTGATCGGCGTTGCCGCCCCTGTCGTCGCCGCCATCGCCGCTCCAGCCCCCTATACCCGACATCGACCGCCGGTCACTTGAAGTTGCGTGATGGCAGCAACTTATGGAACGGCGATTTTTGTAAGTCGTTGGATGGTGGGGAGATAAAGTGACCGGCGGTCCGGTGTGGTGGTGTGAGCGGGTTACGGCGCGGGTTCGGGGGCGGCGGTGCAACTGCTCAGAAAGGCGACGAGGTCGCGAAGTTCGGCGTCGGAGAGGAATGGGGCGAGCGCGGGCATGGTCGAGCGGGGGTGCGGCCAGTCACCCGGGAGTGCGGCGCTGGGCGCGCGGATGGACTCGAGAATCTGCGAAGGGGTCAGTCGGTCTCCAACGGTGGACAAGTCCGGGCCGAGTCCAATCTGCCGGCCGGTGAGGCTGTGGCAGCGAAAGCACGCCACAACCGTGTGCTGCTCAAAGACCGCGCGGCCAGCCTGGACGTCCCCGCCGGGCAAGTCGATGTCCTGGGAACCAGGGCTGTCCGCGACATCGCTCGCATGTTTCTGTGCAAGCGCCAGGATCGAGTGTGCCTTGGGGTTCTGCTGCGAACTCGTCAAGGGTGCGACTGCGGTGACGAACGCATCCGCGTGCCGGCTCGCCGCGGCGGCAAGTGCCGTGGCCAACCACGGATCGTCCAGCGACTCTGTCAGGGCGCAACCTGCCAGGGTGACGCCCATCGCCGTCGAACTCGGAAGCCGCGCCGCGGCCAGGTAGGCGTGCCGGCGTGTCGCCGGGTTGACGTGGAGCAGGGCGGCGGAGTCGAGGAGCACGCCGACCGCGCGCTCACTCCGGGGCAGGGACGCCAAAGCTGCGTGGCGTGCCGCCTGGTGACCGCTGGATAGGGCGACGCGCAACGTCTCCACGCCTTGATCGCCGCCGAGCAGCCCCAGCCCATGGAGCGTGCGAATAGACGCTGCTGAAGCTTCGGAATCGCCGGCGCGCGCCACGGCATGCAGGTCATCAGCCGCCTCAACGTGCAGTCCTTCAACGAGCAACCGCCGCGCGGTCGTCCGCCAGAATCGATTCTCGTGTGAGAGCGTCTCGACGAGCCTGGCCGGACTGGCCGCTGTGAGGTCCAGTACCTCTCCTGCATCATCCGCAACGAGGCGGTAGATCCGCCCATGCGTTCGGTCTCGAAGCGGGTTGACATGCGCATTGCCCGCGCCAAACTCGATCGATGGGAGCCCGCGTTCAGGATCGCCCGGGAGGTTGTGCAGGATGATGAACTGGCTCAGGTCGGCAATCCAGACGGCCCCGTCCGGTCCGACCTCGGCTTGTACCGGACAGAACCACTCGTCCGTACTCGCGACGAGATTGAAGCAGTCTCGAGTGCGAAAGCCTGCGCCGTCCGGCTGGGTGACCTGTCTTCCGACCAGGTGAGCCGTTGGCTCACAGATGAAGGCCATGCGGTCTGGCCAATGTGCAGGGACCTGCCGTCCCGTTGCAAACGCATGTCCGGCAGCCCCCGTGTACTGGCCCGGAAAGTCCCCTTGTTGCAAGCGGGACTGAGCCGGGTGCACGACCGTCGAGTCACCGACTGGTGCCGCGCCGGGGTGTTCAAGATGGCTCGCGGCGAGATCTGGTTTGGGCGTACCGACAAAGAAGGATGGGGCTCCGTTTGCAGTCGAGCCGAACACCTCGCCGTCATCTCTCAGCCCGAGACCCCACGTATTGTTGGTGAACTGGGCGACGAACTCCGGGCGGGGATCAGCCTGATCCCATCGCCACAGCCCGGAGCCGAATCGGCCAGCATCGTCCTCGAAACCCGCGTATCCAATGGCACCCCAGATTCGATTGTCTGGTCCCCATGCGAGGTTTGACGGACCGGCGTGGGTGTCCCACGTTCCGAATCCGGTGAACAAGGTCTCGCGGAGGTCCGCCTGGTCGTCTCCGTCGACATCCTCATACAGCAGCAGGTGTGGTGGCGCCGCGACGATAAGCCCGCCGGTGACCTTGAGCAGCCCGGTTGGAAGGTTGAGGTCTTCCGCAAAGACGGTCTTCGTGTCGGCAACGCCGTCGCCATTGGTGTCTGTGAGCACGCTGATGCGGTCGGAACCGGCGCCATCCACACGCACGTCGTTCGGATAGTCGGGCGATTCGATCACCCAGCATCGACCTCGTTCATCCCAAGTCATGGCGATGGGGTTGACCACCATGGGTTCTGAAGCAAACAATTCAGCGTGGAATCCCGCAGGAGTGATCATCGCCGCGACGGCCTGCTCAGGCGTGGACGCCAGTTGAAAGGGCATCGGAGGGTCGTGGCCTTCATAGTTCGGAACCCACGCGTGTGGCTCGTGCGAGAACGTCACCGGCTCGAATGCGGCGTGTGCCGCGGCTGCCTGGTCCCCCGATGCCCAGACGATGGCGCGTGCCAGATGTTCGATCCAACCAGGGTCGGTCCATGTTCGTCCGTCGTGGCCTGACGCTGTATAGAAGACGCGCCCCTTGCCGTGGTCACGGACCCAGCACCAGGGCTCGTCGCCGCGTGCGGCCAAAACGGTGCGATCATCGGGAATGTGCGTTTGGACGTAGGTTTCATCCCAGGTCTCGAAGGGCGTCCACGCGGTTGTGATGGGGTGCTCGTCGTTGACGACCGCCTGCGCAAACACCTCGCCACCATGAGACTCAAATCGAGCGCCGATCATGTTCAGCCAGCCCGGCGATTCCATGAAGCACCCGCTCGTGCAGTGCAGTGCCGCAAAGCCGCCGCCACGGCGGATGAAGTCGTCGAGGGCGTCTAAGAACGCTGGCGGCACTTCAGGAGATTCTGGATGGTTTGCGTACATGACGACGCAGTCGTACCGATCCAGCAGTTCAGGGGTCACTGCGTCGAGGTCTTCCTCCCAATCGAGCACGATGCCACGCCGCGCCAGCGGTCCCCAGACGTCGTGCAGCCGGTCTTCCGGCCGGTGGTAGGCCCGATCTCCCAGAAAGAGGCCGTGCAGCCGCGTGCTTGGCTGCGAGCCTGCAATCGAGATGCACAGCGAGGCAATCAGAAAGTGCATGGAAGCACTGTAGAGAACACTTCGGTTCAGGGAGCGGGCCCGATCGACTGTCCGCACGCCTGCATGCGCTGCACAGGGGCGGCCGGGTCAGCGGGTCTGGCGGGTTCGCTGGATCGTCGTGCGGCACCAACACCGCGCACGGGCTCGCCACGCGTTGCGTGAGCACGACCATGACATCTCCGCCGCTCATGGCACCGCGGCCCCTTTGCCAGGCCAAATCGGTCGCAGCCAGGCCTCGCCACGGGGTCCGTGTTCGCCTCATGGCAAGCCTGAGACTGCAGGCGCTGTCGGTCCCAGGCGTGTGTGCCATGCCGCTCGTACATGATGCGGACGACACACAACGAGGGGGCGTGGGGTCGTCCGAGACTCCGCCCGATTCGGGGGTTCTGTATCTGTATGACGTATCAACGGCATACGCAACTCAAGGGAGGTCTTGGCAGATGAAGAAGGCGACAGCCCCAAAGTACGATGAGTTTTATAAGGCGGGCGGATGGACGTACCGGGAGGAGTTTGAGCACCACTTCCTCGGGGACATGGCGAGCGTCGCAGGGCTCGAGGAGGGGGCCACGATCGTCGAAATCGGCTGCGGCCAAGGCTTCCATGCCAAGGTACTTCATGATCTTGGATACCAGGTCACGGCCAACGATCTCTCTCAAGAGGGCATCCGGTTCGCTCAGGAGAACTATGACGGACCTCGCTACGTCGCCGAGGACGCTTACACGTTTCTGGACGACATTGACGAGGGGAGTGTCGATGCCATTTTCATTCGTGGCATGAGTTGGTTCCACTACCAGTTCAATGATGACCGAGCTGCGGCCGCCAAGCGCATGATGCCGAGGATCGCGAGAATCGTCCGGCCGGGGGGCGCGATCATGCTGATGATCAAGACCGACTACACGGGAACGGAGACTCCCGGCGGCGTGTACAACCACCTTTGGAACGACTTCCCTGAATTGTTGAGTCCATATGGAACGATCGTCAGCCGCACCGACTGGAAAGGCACAAAGCTTACGACCGAGGCTGATGCAAAGGAGTCTGGCCACGGGATGTCGATCGTGGTGCGGACCTGACAGGTCAGTTGGTCAACCATTGCCAGTGCAGTTGCAGGTGTGAAACCATGGTGTGCGTGCCAAGGTCTCCACGTCAATTGCACAGGCATTGGGCCATCTCAATTCAGGGGCCTTTGAGTACCAACTGAAGGGTCGCGTCAGAGGTGGCTTGGTCACACATGAGCCAAGGGCCACGTCGGTGCTTGGGAAGTTCCGATCACGATCAGCCCGACCGGTGCCCACGGATGATCGTCTCGGCATCATCGGCGCCCGGATACTGCGCTGCAAATGACTCCGCAAGTTCTTCGGCTTCCTCAATCCGGTCCAGGGACAGCAGGATGCGAAGCCGAAGGAGTCGCCACGGCTTCAGGCCGCTGCGGAGCCCGACAGTCCCGATCGCTCGAATCGCCCGGTCCGGGTCGCCGTGCTTGAGGCGAATCGATGCCAGCGCTGCCCGGTCTGCGGGGATTGCGGTATCAAGTTCAATCGCGGCTACGAGTGCCTCGATGCCTTGCGGCTCAAGGCCGGCGCGAAGGCTCATGCGCCCGAGCGTGCCCAGCGCAGCCGGCATCTGGAGCGTCCTGATGTCGAAGTCAGCAAGAAGCGATGCGGCAGCCTCAGGGCGCTCGTTGATGAGGAGGAGACTCTGAGCAATGGCCGTGATCGGTGCCTCGGCGTCGAGTGCTTCCAGCGCCTGGATGGCGTCCGGCAACGCGTCCGATCGTCCGAGTCTGTGCAGCGCGAGTACATGCAACCACCACATCCGAGCGGATGGGCCGAGATCGATCGCGAGGCGGGTGGACTCCACGAGCGACCGCCAGTGTCTGGCGTCGAAAGCTGCCGACACCATCGTCGATATGGATGTTGTCAATGTTCGCCGCGCGGCTGCATGTGGACTCAACCCCTCACTCGCCGCAGATGTGTGCTCACGGATCGCACCCATGAGGCCCTGCCAGTCCGTTTCGTCCGATCTGGAACCAAGCGGGAGCGGCCTGTTCTGAGGCTCATCGTCCGCAGCCATCCACTGCGTGGAGACTCCGGCAGGAGGCGTGACCCCGGTGAGTGCGTACAACACGCCACAGATGCTGCGAAGTTGACATCGTGGCGGACAGGTCGTGACGTCCGGCGAGAGTACTGTGGCGGCCATCGCGGCGGGACCGCCTTGTGCTGCGACGAGCCGATGAACCAGCATGACGTGGACTGTGGGCGACATGCCCTCCAGGAATCGCGTCATGCGGTCCTGCATCTGCTCGGCATAGGCCGGTGTCTGCATCGACAGTGCTGGCGATCTGGCATGCACAGCCAGCAGGCCAGGCGCGTCCGCGAGCGCCATGGCCGCTCGACCGAGTGAGATGTCGATTCTGGCAGCAATGCGGCGTGCGCGCTCGAACGACTGGCCGCTCGGTTGGCTCCCCCCAAGCGACTGCACGAGCGTGTCGCTCGGGACGCCCTCGCGAGCCGTAACGCGGTTGACAGCTTCTGGTGTGAGACTCGTCCCGAGGTCGGGGTCAGCGGTGGTTGCAGGCCAATCAATGGTGACGGTGCGGCGACCAACTGCTGCTGCAGTCGTCCAGATCGCGGGGAACCGGCGATCGCGCGCCGTGACGGGGCGAACCTGGAGCGAAGCCGCATCGATGGTTTTGCTTGCGAGGACTCCGTGCTGAAGTGGGCCGACGCCCGTTGCGAGCGTTGTAGCCTGGCTTGCGAGGGGTCCGGCGGCCCGCGAGACGCGTGTGTGTACCGCTGTCCTACCGGCGAGCGTCTCGCAGCGTGATGCAAGCAGCGGTCCGTCGGACAACACGACAACGACCGTCGGCGGTTCAGAACTCGTCACGATTGCAGGGCAGCGCGGTGCGGGTTCATGGTGTGTCCTGACGCGCGTGGCCTACTCGCTGGCGACGGAGCGACCCGTCAACTGCCGTGACCATGGCACCTTCATCGAGCCCCCCGCCGAGAAATGCATTGACTCTCGCAGCTTCCGCTGCGGGATTCGTCAGCACATCGGTGTATGACACAAACAGGCACTGGATGTCGCTGCGCCGGCTCATCATGCGTTCGATCTTCTCGACTTGTCGGTCGAGCGTCCGCATCATGTCCGCGTCTGACATGGCGCCACCAGACCTGCCGAGCCGCTCGAGCATGGCATCCTGGCTGCGAATCACTTCGCGAAGATCCCGGTCCATGACGATGATTCGGTAGTGCTGGCCTTCGGGCAGTGCCGAAAGCAGCTGGGCCACAATCTTGACGGCCTTGCCCTCCGCTTCGTGGAGCCACGAATTGTCCTTGGCCAGTTTCGTCGCTTGTGCGTGTTCGTAATAGCCCTTCGGATTGTCGGCATCGGCCTCCCGGTTTCCATCGGTGAACGGGGCCAGCCCGCCGCGGTCAAGCATCTGCATCATCATCGACGTACCGCTTCTGGGCAGCCCGCTGACCACGGTCACGACCTTCGATGCATCGGCACTCGCTCCACCGGTGAGATCCGCCCGATTGGAGCGCCGGGTGTCAATCTCGGCCTGCACCGCATCAAGCGATGGAGGCTGGAATACTGCCGCGCGCCGGGCTTCGAGGTCCGCAATGGCCTGGCGATGCTCCGCTGCGAGCTCGGGTTCACCCAGATGATGTTCGAGCAAGTCAGCAAGTTCAGCCCGCGCTTCCACGGATCCACCAGCTTGCCGGACGCAGAGTTCCAATGCGGTCCGCGCGGTGGCATGCTGGCCCGTTGCGATGAGCGCGCGGCCGACGATGAGGTGGCCACCGGGATTGTCAAACTCCAGCTCAGTTGCTGTGAGCGCCGCATCCAAGGCGTCTTCGCCCTGACCGAGTTCAAGGAGCGTTCGGGCAAGCCCAAGATGCGCTGCTGCGTTGTCGCTGTCTTGCTCCAGTGCGCGGCGGTACAGTGGCTCGGCCCGCTCTGCGTCGCCGAGCTGCATCCAGCACCCGGCGATCTGATTCAGGCCTTCTGGAGACAGCTCTTTGGAGTCGTCTACGCTCGCCAGTCGTATGCGGGCGGTATCGTGATCGCCCGTGTAGAGCGCTTGGGTGAGCGTCAGCCATCCGAGGGTCGACTCGAACGGCCCAAGCCTGCTGAAGAGCTGCCGGAGCTTGTGCGAGAATCGTTTCGGCGGTTCGGGATCGTCATCCTTGGCGTCGTCCGCTTCGGCGGATTCGGCCGGACGCATCTTCCACGTGCCGTCTTCGGATTGCTCAAACGTCGGAAGTTGCATGCCATAGCTTGCGGCTTCGTCGCGGAGCTCGTTGATCGCCTCCATCGCATGAGCGGCATGTTCCACAATGTTCGCCGAGAGCGTCTCGATGTCGCGACCTCGCTGCGCGAAGTCTCCCATCGCCGCGCGAGCGCCCATGAGCTGCAGGCCGAATCGGTGTTCCTCCGGCCACTCGGTCCAGATGCGCTCCAGCAACGGTACCGCCTCAGCCGCTCGGCCGCCGTCCATGTAGGCGCCGGCGAGGTTGTAGTGCAGTTCGCGAACCGTCTCTCGAACCGCAGTGGCTGTGTCCTCATCCGGCTCGTCGATGTAGCCCAGCTCGACAAGTTGCCTGATGGCTTCCGCGCTCTGCACACTGTCGAGTGTCACTTCGGAGTCGTGCATGCCGCACTCGCCTTCAACGGTTTCCCAACTTGGGATGACCTCGATCTGCGGGGGCTCTTCGAAGCAGGTCACGAGTGGCTTTCCGTCCATGTCAGCGCCGACGGGCAGCCCATAGAGCGACAGGACTGTGGGGCACAGGTCGAGCACGCTGGCGCCGTGCACAACCTCATTCTTGCGAATACCCGGCCCTTTCATGCAGAAGATGCCGTAGGGCCGGTGCTCGACGGCAGGCCCAGCTGGCTCGGCGGGGATGTTTGCCGGCCGCAGGTGATCTGGATGGAAGCCGTGGTCGCTCAGCAGGATGATCGTGGTGTCTTTGCCAGCGAGTTGACAGAGTGTGCCGAGCATCATGTCGTGGAAGCGATAGCCGCCCTCGACGACATCCTTGTAGAGTTCGAAGTCTTCGTCCTTGATCCACTCCTGCTTCGTGCGGTGATACTTCATGAAGCCGTGGCTGAAGTGATCGATGCCGTCGTAGTACACCGCCATGAAGTCCCACGGTTCGAGTTGCATCAGCGCCGTCGCCGCGGCGTGCACGGTGACCGTGTCCGCCAGGGTCTTGGCGAGGCCCTCAAGCCGCTTGTCCTTCTTCTGGTCGATTTTTGCGAACTCGGGTACGAATGGTCCGATGTGCTCGGCGGTGAGTTCGGCGGGGTGGAACCGAAACTCCTGCAGGTTCTGTGTGAGCCGCGTCGGGTGGACGGTGCCCGGCGGCATGGCCCACTGGGCATCAGTCCAGCCGTGTTGGCCTGCCCGAGGCCGGCCGATTGCCGCGTCGATGTCCACATCTTTGAGTGACTTGGCCTGCTGGTACCAATTGCTCACCATGACGCCGTTGATGGGCTCTGCCGGGTGCGACGGCCACCACGCAACGACGTTCGACTTCTTGCCGCACTGGTGCAGCATGTTCCAGATCGCTTTGCACGTGCGGTTCGTATTGGTGATAGGACGAATCGCCTGGCCGTCCGGCGTCGGTTCGCTGAAGCCGTGGATGCCCGTCTTGTATGGTCGCTTTCCGGTTGCGATCGACGTCCAGAGCATCGGGCTGAGTGCCGGCTCGAGGGTGGCATTCGTGCCGCGAACGCCTTCCTGGAGAAACGCCTTGAGGTTGGGCAGTTTGTCTTCTGCCAGCATCGGTTCGATGACACGCCAGTCTGCCGCGTCCCATCCGATGACGAGCACCTTTCGGTCGTTGGCGGTGGGAGTGGTCATGAGGTCATGGTACCGATGCAACACACCCCACCCGAGGGGGTGGGGCGTGGGCAATAGGTGTTACTAAAGGTGAGTTCAGGCAGACCGTCGCCGGCGGAGGCCAGCTGCGCCTGCGGCCAAGCCGAGCAGGCCAAGCGCGCCTGGGGCCGGGACGGCACCAGTGTCGCCGATGGCAATCGCGCCGCCGGAGTCCTCGAATGCCCAGTCGATCAGGGTGATGCTGTTGGCTCCAATGGAGACTTGCGCCCATCCGTAGTACGCAGGGTCCTGCGTATTGACATCGTGGATCCGAAGGCCGAGATAGCCCGTGCCCACTCCGAAGTTGCCTTGGCCATAAACACCGCCCGAACTCCGAAGAATGGCGGTCATGCCGAAGGTATTGCTGGTTCCGCTCTTACTGGTGCCGCCTAGTGCTGCGCCAGCGGCCATGGGATTGGCGAAAAAGTTTGCACTAGAGGAACTGCCCTGGCCGGCGAAGTCTGCGTGCTGGCCCAGAGCGCGGAAGCGGTTCACCGTGTCTTTCGTCGATGACTTGCTGCCAGACTGGTGTGTTGCCAGCGCCATGCCAAACCCGGGGTACATGGGTTGAAAGGAGGTCGTCCCTTGGACGAATGTCGAGCCGTTGCCGATGTTGACCGTCACGACTTGATTGGCGTTGGCCGTCAAGTTCACTTCGGTGTGGACGATGCCGGCTTCCGCTGCGCCCGCGGCGGTGACGCCGCCAGCCATCGCGACGTATCGCGTGAGTTTCGTGTTCACTTGCTCGTTCTTCCTTCCTCAGGGCACGCTGCTCGGCGGGCCAGACTCGATCTCTACCGGCATGGAGTCTAAGAGGGAATCTGCAGGCATCAAGATCCACTCTTGGAGTTTGAGTTATTGGCGATGCGACCCACCCATGGCATGTCCGCTTCCATTGCCCACGAGACCCACAAACAATGCCCTGGAGATCTTCTATGAGGCGGAGCCCCCTGTTGGACTGGTGCACCTGGGGTGCCCTCACGGCTGCTGGCACCGAGTCCCGCGGGCGGCAACCCGGCAGAGCCTCCGCACGTCATGCCCCGGCCAGTCGCTTGCCAGGGCAGCGACTGCTGCAGGGTCAGAGGCAAGCAGCGCCGTGTACGCGGCGAACGCGGCGCCGGATTCGGTCTCGATGGGGATGGCGCTCCACTCCGCTGGAGGGCTGTCGCCGAGTGCGGCGCCGACGGCGGTACTCAGGCTGGAGAGCAGATCGTCATCCTTCGACATGCGCCGGACTGCCGCGGCCAGTGTCGAATCGGCGGTTCGAGCGGCCATCAACACCATGAGCTCAAGGGTGCGCTGCGACGGGGCGGAACTGGCCGCAACTTCCAACCACCGAGTTGCTGCTCCATGTTCGCGCCGCGCCCATGCGTCGGCAGCAAAGCAGCGTGCCATCGCCTCCGTCGCTGCGCGGAGATCCCGATCGGCAGACGGACCGCGCACCGACCTCAGCCCAGCGCGAGTGGCGGCGGCAGCCCGGGCGTTCACCTGAGCGCGCGTGGGCGATGCCGGCATCGGCGTCGGGGTGGTACCGCAAATGCCCAGACTTGCGGCGATGGCTGGGGCGAGATCGATATCGCGTACGACCGGCGTCATGGCGGGAAGCCAGTCTGACCAAAGCGTTCCTCGAGTCATAGCGGGTATGGGCCGGTCTGCAACTGGGGAGTGCGGTACGACCGCAATCGAGAGGTGGGACGACGGGGAGACCGCCTGTGCCAACTCGACCACCATCGCTGCAGCGTCGGGCTGCTGTGGTCCAAGCGATGCAGCAGAGATCCAGCAGCAAGTGACGTCGGCCGATGCGCTTCGCGTGAGTGACAGTGCCGCGCGGGTCGCTCCGAGCTTGTCGTCACCACTTGTCGCTCGGATGGACCGCACCGAAGGTCGATGCGATGGCGGCGCAACTGAATATGGAGGCAGAATCGGGCCCAGTGCGATGGCGCTCGGGGCGACGATCTGCGTCCGATCACCCGTGTTGAATGCCTGCACTGGCGAGGTGCCCGGCCAGTTGATGATGGCGGCTGAGCGCCCTGCAGCGTCCGTGGCATTCCATAGGGGCACCGTTTGGTAGGAGCGGGCCGAAGCAGGTCGCGGCTCAGCCGCCGCTCTGTCCGGAATGAGTCCGCTCAGCACGCCGTGCTCAGGCGGCCTCGCTCCTGTGGCCAATGTCGCGGCCGCGCCCAGTTCGCCGCAGATCAGGGACACATCAAGTCGATGCCGCCTGAGCGCCGAGAGTCTGGCGTGACCCATCGGGTCCTGCCGCCAGGCTGATGGTCGGAATCCATAGAGCACAAGCAGCACGTGCCGGGCTCGTTCCTGAAGGGTCATGTCGATAGCCTAACGGCCGCATGACCGCCGACACTTGGATGCTCGAAGAAGCTGGACCTGTCGATCGCGCAGTGCTCCGCCTGCTGCACGGGGGGCACGCATCGCTGGTCGACACCGGTTGGAGTGTGGTTGCGGTGTCTGATGGGGAAGTGGTCGGTGCGATGACGGTCGTTCCGGTTCCAGAACCGGGCGAGAGTGCCATCGTGCCGTTTCGCATTGACGTGCTTCCGGACTGGGTGCGTACTGATTTGGTCTCTGGGTTGCTGCGGCGCGGGATTGACGAAGCGCAGGGCTGGGGCGCAGCGGGATTGCGTAGCATCGCGCCGGTCGACCTTGCCGCGCCGATCGGCATATGCCTGACAGAAGCCGGGTTCAGCGTGTACGACACGTACGACCAGTGTGAGGTTCCACTCAAGGTGGTTGTGGAGGCGTGGGACAAGGTCTTCGCGCTTCAGAAGGCCGGCTATGTGACGTTTCCCGGGATCACGCTGCACCAACTGGCTGACGAGCACATTCCAGCCGTGGCAGCGCTGTGGTCGACGCTGATCGGTGGGCAGGCGAGTCGGCACGTCGACACCCTTCAAGCGGCGATGGGGGGGCGCGATGTCGGCATCGACCCCCGCTGGTCTCGCATTGGGGTGGTGGATGGTGAAGTGGTCGCCATCGCGCTGCATGTCCGCCGCGGCGAGGCGCTCGTCTGTACGGCGCTCGCCGTGACGCCGCCCATGCGACTCAAGGCTGTGAGTGGTCTGGTGGCGCTGCCGATTGCGAAGCAGGCGATGGCCGAAGGGTGCACCGCCTTTCAGTTCGAGGCGGGCCATCGGCAGCCCGACACGCGCGCCTTCATCCGCCGGGGTGGGCAAGTGCGCATCTGCTCGAGCGGGGCGGTGATGGAACGCCTGATCGATCGAGCGGCCAGCGACGTCACCAACGGTGGTATCGTTCCCTGATGCCCGACGCCAGCACGATCGAATCATGGCTGAAAGACCGCATTTCGAAGGAGCTCAAGGTGTCTCCGGCTGAAGTTGACATCGCCACGCCGTTTGACGACATGGGGCTTGATTCGCTCGCTGTACTGACAACGACCGGCGACCTTGCAGAGTGGCTGGATCGGCCACTTGAGGCCGAAACGCTGTTTCGGCACCCGACCATCGAGTCGCTCTCAGCCCATCTGGCGTCGTAGGGGGTTCTCAGTCGGCCGGACCCCAGCGGGCAGCGCATGCATGCCGCCGCACCTTGCCACTGGTTGTCCGTGGGATCGTGCCCGGAGGCACGACGTGGCAGGCGGCCACCCGCAACCCGTGCACTGCAGCCACGGCGCGGGTGATGGCCCCCTCTATCTGCGGCGCCAGTTCGCGCCATGCTTCGTCACGCCCGCGGGCACTTCGAAAGGCATCCCGACGCAGTTCGGCCACGACAACGACCTCTTCCCCTCGCTCGCCATCAACGGCGAACGCTGCACATCCACCTCGAGCGATCGCCTCATGTGACTCCTCTGAGGAGCGTTCGATGTCGGCGGGGTCGTGATTGCCCCCGGCGACCACGATGATGTCCTTGAGGCGGCCGGTGATGAACAACTCGCCGCCCTCAACGACGCCAAGGTCTCCAGTTCTGAGCCACCGCCCCGGTGAGATGGTGCATGACTCCGTGAATGTGGCCTGGAAGCGTTCGCTGTGCAGGTATCCCTTCGCGACGCTTTCGCCCTGCACGCACACTTCGCCAATGGTGCCGCTTGGCTGCGGCAGGCCCGACTTCGGGTGGACGATGCGGACCTGCTGGCCGTCGAGCGGCGTTCCACAGGAGACGATCGAGCGGCCGCCGCTGGGGACATCTGCAAGACGGCCTGCTGCAAGGGCCTCACGGTCCACGTGGCGCACGGTGAGTGGGGCGTGTGTTCCGGCCCGGTCCCGCGCCGTGACGGCGAGCGTGGCTTCGGCCAGACCGTAGCACGGCTGCATCGCCGCCGGGTCGAAGCCATGCGGCG
The DNA here is from genome assembly GCA_964609425.1 of uncultured Isosphaeraceae bacterium. Classification (GTDB taxonomy): domain Bacteria; phylum Planctomycetota; class Phycisphaerae; order Phycisphaerales; family SM1A02; genus UBA12567. The sequence goes on from CAZSSV010000006.1 coordinate 19,988, forward strand.
CAAACGCCTCGCAGAACCGCTCAATGGTCGACGCGCGGATCGGTTCAGCTCCGTTTTGACAACTCATCCAGCACGAGAGATCGAGTTCGGCACGTTCCGCTTCCGTGGTCCGATCGACGCACATGTCGAACGCGAAGTTCGGTCCACCGGAGTGTGCTGCTCGCCAATCAGACATGGCTTGAAGCCATCGAATCGGCCGCATCACGAATGACTCAGGTGACATCAGGGTGACCGTGAGTCCGCAGAGCAGGGGCGTCGCGACCTGGCCAATGATGCCCATGTCGTGGTGCAGTGGAAGCCAGCACACCGTTCCCCCGCCCCCGGAGGGTCCCCCGCCCCCGGAGAGATCGCCGCTGCGCCAAATGAACCGCTCCCGCATGGCCCGCATGTTGGCGACGAGATTGCTGTGCGTCAGCATGACCGCGCGGGGATGGCTCGTTGATCCCGATGTGTACTGATACATGGCCGTCCAATCGCCGGGGATGGGGTCCAGCGGGGGACCGCCGTCTGCAGCATGTCGGCCAGCAACAGACTCATCGGTCCTGATGCGAACAACGTTGGCCGCCTCCGGTAGAAGCCGCTCTCCAACCGTCTCAAGCGTCGCAGGAGATGCGGCGACTCCGGCAGGCTGGCAGTCGCGCGCAATCGCCTCCAGGCGGCCGGACCGATCGCTCGTGCGAGGGGCATAGCCGGTGACAGCAATGGCACCGGCCCGCAGACATGCAAAATAGGCAGCGACGTAGTCAATTGAGGTGCGCTCTGGGATGAGTACAGGCTTCTGCTGGAGCCCGGTGTCAATCATCTGGCTTGCGAGCACCGCGGTACGCCGGGCAAG
>CAZSSV010000007.1:0-20318 GCA_964609425.1 uncultured Isosphaeraceae bacterium
CCACCCACGCGGTGTCAGTTCCGAGTGTGCTCGTGGCAACTCCGACCCAACCATTGTCGGGGTAGGGGTTCGTCATGATGACGCTCAGAAAGTACTGCCCGGCCGCCAGGCTGGCCTCAATCTCAAGCCGGATCAAGAGGCCCTCGCCGGCCCAGGAACCGACGATCACGGGATCGGCGATGATCGAGTGCACGTCTCCGATGAGGTTCTCGGTTGCGGCCGTGAGATCGCTGTAGATGTTGACCTCGAATGCTTCGATGTCCTCGGGACCACTGTAGTAGTACCAACCGTCCAAGATGAATTCGACGGTGTGGATGTCGGCCGCAGTCTCCAGGAAAAGGTCCTCTACGGCACCCATGTCACTGGTCAATGTCGGCTCGGGGATGAATCGCATGCTCCCGTACGTGTTGCCCGCCAGCCCGGAGCCGTTGTCCGGTCCAATGTTGTCCATGAAGGTTTCAGCAGCTGCGGGGCTGGCGAGGAAGAGGCAACACGTCAGGATGAGATTCAGAGGGCGTGGCACGGGGGCGTTCTCTCGCCGCGGCAGCCGTTTCTGCAGAGCGCACACGCCGCGTGCCGTGAGGGATTCGGAGGATGTGGCCGATGGAAGCCACCCAAAGCTCCAAAGTCGGCCAGATTTGCGCGTTCGTGCCATACGAACCACATAGACCGCGCAGGCCGAAGTGTGAGATGCGATCCAGAGGCTTTCACCGCGGATCATGCTGTGCTGGCGGGCGGGGGAGGCTGCGGTCCCGATTGGAAGCAGGGGCCTGCCTGGGCGGGATTGGAATGCCCCGGGCGGTCAACGCTGCACGAACCTCGTCCGAGGCGTGGCACGCGAGCATGGTGTCGATCCCGGACCCGTAGAGCGGGCAGAGATCGATGATTTCGCAGGTGCCCGGGGTTCTCGGAGGTGCGGGCGCGGCGAGTGCCGTCAGGATGAGGTACCTGTACAGACTCGCGTCATCGAGGTGGTCCGTATGGACCAGGAAGACCTCATGCTCGGCCAGCGCGTCGATCAGTCTCGCCAGTACCGATGGCACGTCGTGTGGGGCGACCTCGCTTGGGCTGGGGAGGTCCACGCCTTCGCGGCGGAGTTTGGTGACCCATGAGGCGCTCGCGTCCGGGCTCCAGGCCCGAGCCGTTGCGAGCCACGTGGCGATGGCGTCTTCAGGTGGCAGGGGCGCGTTTGGGCGCTGCGGCTGCATGATCATGGCATGTCTCCTGTGGGCCGCACCCTAGGCCCGGCCGACGCCCGTTCACTGACTGCAGGCCAAAACGCTTGGGGCGATTTGCGGTCTGCCCGGCTACGCTGTGCTCATGCGAGTGCTCTTGATGTCGTGCGTGGTGGCCTTCGGTGCATGCGCGCCCACGCTGCAGGGTCCGCTTGATGTGTCGGGGTCGCCAGAAGCGGCAGCGACCCTTGGGCATGGCTATGGGTTACTGATGCCGATGTTGCAGAACGAAGCTTCGGCCACACTCATCTTTGGAGTCAAGCCTGCCAGCGAGGAGTTGCAAGCGGTGGTGCGCAGGGTCAGTGACGCTTCTGCAAACGCGCAGCGCACACTCCGGACCCTCCTTGCCGCGCCGCCGCCAATCGACTCGAAGCATGACGGGCTGCCGCTGATTGAGGTCAGCACACGCAACCTCATGACCAATGAAGAGGCCGCCGGGTTGCTGCTCGCAGGTTCGCCATTCGAGTGCCGCATGATTCTGGCGCAGCAGAAGGCGTGCGCCTACATCGCCGCACTGTCGGACACCCTCTCCAAGGCGGATCCCAATGCCGATCGCGCAGCGGTGCTTGCAGCGATGGCCACGGAGTTTCGGGCGTTCGAGAAGGAGTTACGAGGCATGCTCAGCGTGGCTCAGCCCTCGTCCAGTAGCAAGGCTTCGTGAACCCGGACAGGTACGAGACGGGCGCCGCAGAACGTGCTGGTGAGTCGCCACCTGCGAAGAGTCCATGATCGTCTGTGGCAAGTCAAGATGGCCCCATGGCTGAACCGCGTGGATACGGCCTCTCAGGGCCAGGTCGAACGAGGATTCATCCCGCTCGTGTACATCCGACCAGGTACCACGTGTGCATGGAGCCTTTGCCCTTGATGTCGACATCCCCCCTCGGCTGGAAGGCGTAGTCGTCTGCAAGGCGAACGCGAACGGCGTCGGAGACCTGAATGCGGCCGGGCTCGCTGCTGGATTCCATCCGGCTGGCGACGTTGACGACGTCGCCCCACAGGTCATACGCGAACTTGCTTGTTCCTACGATGCCGGCGACCACCGTGCCGGTATGGATTCCCGTACGCATCGACAGTGACCTGCCGGACCGCTCGGCGTACTCCGAAAGCATGTCCTGCATGTCCAATGCAAACTGCGCGATCTGCTGGGCGTGTGTGGGGCTGCGGTCCGGTACCCCGGCCACCACCATGTAACAGTCACCGATCGTCTTGATCTTCTCCAGGCCGTGTCTTCCGGCCAGTTCATCGAGCATGCCGAAAACTTCATTGAGCATGTCCACGACTTGCTTGGCTCCAATGCGGTCGCTCATCTCGGTGAACCCGACGATGTCACTGAACAGCACCGTGACTTCCGGATAGGACTCGGCAATCGAGTCTTCGCCCTGCTTGAGTCGATCCGCAATGGCCGCAGGCAGCACGTTCAGCAGGAGCTTCTCACTTCGTTGTTGCTCCCGTTCGAGCGTCTCGGCTTGGGCGGCGATGCGTTCCGTCGCGGCTTCTGCTTCGCAGACGCTCTGCTCGACGGCCTGCACCATGTCGTCAAAGGTCGCGCCGAACGTGGCGAGTTCACCTCCACCCGTGAGATTGGCTCTCGCAGCGCGATCTCCCTCCGCCACGCGGCCAGCGACTTCTGCAAGGTGTTCGACGGGGTGTAGGACTCTGGAACGGATCAAGAGCACCGAGCACACGGTCGTTACCAGCAAGAAGGCGGCGACGGCGATGTCGATCCACTCGAGCCATCGCTCGCGTGCATGCAGTGCCGAGACCTCGGCTGTTGTTCTGGCGTCGATCAGTCGCATGAACTCCCCGATGGGCTCCATGATTTCGGCCTTGGCCTGGTGATAGGCGGTCCCGTGGACCAGGTCGATGGCCCGCTGTTGGTCGGGCTCGCCCTCGACGGCGAAGGTGCCCGTTCCGTCGTCAAAGCGGCCCTTGACCGCGTTCATGGCCACGTCCTCAAGTCGAATGAGCGCGTCGGAGCGGTTTTGAGACTCGCTCAGTTGGTCGAACTCGGCATTGGTGAACCCGGCATCGAGCATGCGGCTGCGAAGTGACGAGGTACCCCCGTCGGGCCATTCGCGGCCGAGCCCCGCTGCGACGAGGTCCCAGTACACACCGTCGTAGCCAATCGGTCGCGGTGACTCGCCATTGCGAATCTGCAGCACGCGGCGAAAGAAGTCCTCGAACTGCGGGTCACCCGTTGCGACGTAGGTGCGGGCAAAGCGTGTGAGATCGTCGGATGACTGCCTCAACTCATCGGCGAGGCGATAGGACTCGAAGCGTCTGTTCGCGGCGGCCTCCGCGAGCGTCTGAGTCTGTTGCATGGCCACGGCCAGGGCAATGAGCGCTGCGACGAGCACCAACTGAACGACGAGGAGAATCGTGAGGCTGGTTCTGATGCGCATCAGTGCGTGTCGTCGTTCGCCATGGCGCCGGTGATTCGGCTCGAGAGCGTACTGGGTAACTCGTCGGCTCCCAACGCCTGGCACATGCCTTGTGTCAGGTCAAGGGAGTCAAACACGGCTTGGCAGCGTCCCGTCAACACTCCGGGTGGGATCTCGAATGCGACGCCGCGGTCCATGGCCTCCTGTTTCGCGCTGAGGAGGTCGCGACAGATGCTCGACTCGTAGGCGTCTGTGCTGTCCGGCTGCGGCAATCCCCGCTCGATGGCTTTGCGAAGCGCCAGCCTGGCGCGATGGACACGGACGCGGACGGTGGCTTCATTCATGCCGGTGATGTCTGAGATCTCAGGGCCGGAGAAGCCGACGATTTCCTTGAGGACCAGCGGCATGCGGTACTCGACGGGAAGGTCGGCGATGGCTCGTTCGAGCCGCCGGGTCGCTTCGGCTCTGACGGCGCCCTCCAGGGGGGAGGTCTCGGCCGATGAGGCCATCCAGGCCAGGCCACACTGGTCCAGCAGGATGTCGTCGGCTGGCAATTCGGCCGTGTCAGGTCCCTTTTTCTTGTGCATGCGCTGACAGGTCCGTGCCGCAATGCGGTAGAGCCAGGTCGTCGCTTTGGCGTCGCCCCTGAACGTTGGCCAACTGCGAAACGCCTCCAGCATGGTCTCCTGCACCAGATCTGCAGCCTCATCCTCATTGCCGCAGAACCGCCGGCCCAGTCCATAGAGCATGCCGCCGTGTGCGCGCATCAGCCGCTGAACGGCCTCGGAGGGGTCCGACCCCGGGGCTGGGTCACCGACTGGGTTGGGATCGCTCTCGCTGGTGGCTGGACGCACGGTGTGCCCTTTCGGGCCGCATCGTAGCACCGCGTGATTGGCCATGAATGCGTCCTGGGCGCCTCGGTTGGGCGATACCATGGTGGTACACCTTGCCTTATCTCGAGTCTTTGGCACTTTCAGTGAAACGCACTATCTACCAGACATCCCTGATGGTCCACTCTCCGGCGCAGCATCGCCAGGGAAGGGGTCACAGGCGGGAGCGACACGCATGTTTCTTCGAATGGTGTATGACGATTCGCTTGCCCAAGCGGCCTATCTGATCGGTTGTCAGGCGACGGGCGAAGCCGTTGTGTTTGATCCAGAGCGAGACGTCGATCGGTATATCCAGATTGCGGCTGAACATGGTCTGCAGATCGTCGCGGTTGCCGAGACGCACATCCACGCAGACTTTCTCTCGGGAGCAAGAGAACTCGCCGAGCGGATTGGTGCCACGTTGTACCTCTCGGACGAAGGTGACGCAGATTGGAAGTATGGGTGGCTGCACGATCGGCACGGGGGTGGCACCTACGATCACCAGTTGCTCAAGGACGGCGATGCGTTCAGCGTCGGCAACATTCAGTTCCGCGCCGTGCACACACCGGGCCATACACCTGAGCATATGTCATTCGAAGTGCTCGACTTGGGTGGAGGCGCCGACGAGCCTATGGGCGTGATCACTGGAGACTTTGTCTTCGTCGGCGATCTCGGCCGGCCCGATCTGCTCGAGACCGCGGCGGGGTTTGCAAACACCAAAGAGGCCGGCGCTCGCACACTGGGCGCATCTGCCCGTGGCTTTCTCAATCTGCCAGATCACCTGCAAGTCTGGCCGGCGCACGGAAGCGGCAGTGCGTGCGGAAAGGCGCTGGGGGCCGTTCCTCAGAGCACGGTCGGGTATGAGCGGCGTTTCAATCCCGCCTTGCAACTTGCCGGGGATGAGGCCGCATTCGTAGCGTTCATTCTCACTGGGCAGCCCGATCCACCGTTCTACTTTGCGCGCATGAAGCAACTGAACCGCGATGGTGTTCCGGTGCTGGGTGAGCTTCCCCACCCTGAGCACCTGTCGGCTGAACAATTGGCCGCCGTCGATGCGCGGTCGGTGGCGGTCGTCGATACCCGAGATTGGGAGTACTTCAAGGCCGGACATCTTCCCGGAAGCCTCCATCCACTGGGAGGCGTGGGCTTCCTTTCAAGTCTGGGCTCGTTCATTCGGCCCGACGAGGACATGGTGCTGATCGTTGAGCGGGATCGACTCGAGCAAACCATTCGCCAACTCGTGCGAATCGGGTTGGACCGGGTCGTGGGCTGGACCAGCCCGTCCACCCTTGCCGTGGCGCTTGAATCGGTGGGTGGTGGCGCCACGATGGACGAGGTTGCGCCGGGAGACGTTCCGGCCATGATCGACGCTGGAGCGGGTTTGCTCGATGTTCGGACTTCGAGCGAGTGCGTCGAGGGTACCATTGAAGGTGCTGGGAACATTCCATATACACGGCTGTTGGCTCGGGTTGAAGCTCTGCCGGAAGGTGAGCCCGTCATTGTCAATTGCAGGGGCGGTGCTCGATCCGCAGCGGCATGCAGCATGCTTGCGAGAGCGGGGCGAAGCGTCGCCAACCTTGAGGGAGGCTACATGGCCTGGACCGCTGCGATCACGCGAGACGGTACCTGCGCCGGACAGCAGGCATCGTGACGAAACAGGCCCGATTCGATCGGGCGATGGAGTCCCCCCCCCAACTGCTCCCCGGTCGGCCGTTCTGCGGCCGTCCGGGTGAGCGGTCTTTTTGGGGGTACTGCTCGTCTGCCGGCCCCGGAGACGGTGCATGATCTGGGCGGCGTTGGGGGCGGTGGTGATCGGACTCAGTCTGGGCCTCATGGGCTCGGGGGGTTCGATTCTGACGGTGCCTGTTCTGGTCTATGTACTGGGCCATGCCGACAAGCCTGCGATTGCAGAGTCGCTTGCGATCGTGGGTGGGATTGCGATCATTGGTGCGATTCCGGGACTGCTCCACCGCGCGGTGGACTGGCGGTCCGCAGTGCTCTTTGGCGTGCCGGCAGTGGCCGGGACCTGGCTTGGGGCGTGGATCTCACTGTGGGTGCCCGGGCCGGTTCAATTGCTTGTCTTCGCCGTTGTCATGCTTCTTGCTGCAGGGATCATGATGCGGAGTGGAACCCGAACCGCCGATGGCTTACCCACACGGGGTCCCAAGACGGTATTGGTGCTCACGGAGGGCCTTGGGGTCGGTGTGCTCACGGGCCTCGTAGGCGTTGGGGGGGGGTTCCTGGTGGTGCCCGCACTCGTGCTGCTCCTGGGCGTCTCGATGCACCGCGCGGTGGCAACGAGCCTTGTGATCATCGCCGGCAAGTCGCTGGTGGGACTCTGGGGGTACCTGGGAGTCTTGTCGAAGCTCGACCTCGGAGTCGACTGGGGCGTGATCTGCGTTTTTGTCGCCGTGGGCGGTGTGGGCGCCGTCATCGGTGGCCGTGTGGGCCGGGGTATCGATCAGCAGCGACTCAAGCGGTTTTTTGCGGTGTTCCTCGTCCTGATGGGACTGGTCATCGGTGCTCGTGAAACGGTTCGGCTCGGGACCATGGAAGAATTGTCCAAACCTGCCAACTCGTCCGAAACGACCCGCTCGGGAGTCACCCCTGAACCTTGATCGGATTCAGGAGACAGGACCATGTCAGACCATGCGGCGTTCGGAGTGCAGACGGTGGTGCCCGCCGACCTCAAGCAATGGGTTGATGACGGTGACGCGGTGCTGATCGACGTTCGCGAGCCCGACGAGTTTGGAACCGGACACATTCCAGGTGCCCGTTTGTTGCCGCTCGGTGTGATCGACACCGAGTGTGTTCCGGATGAGTTTGGCCTGAAGACGATTCTCTATTGTCGCAGCGGAGCCCGATCCGGCATGGCGGCCGAGGAACTCGCCGCAGCGCGGGGTGGGGAAGTCATGCATCTGAAGGGCGGCCTCGCAGCGTGGGCCGACTCGGGATATCCGGTGACACAGGGCCATGGATCCAGCGTGAGTCTCATGCGGCAGGTACACCTTGTGGTCGGCGGCGGGGTGTTGGTTTCAAGCGTGGTGGCCGCCTTGGTATGGCCGTGGCTGTTTGTCATCGCGGCGTGCTTGGGTGGTGGGCTCCTCGTTGCGGGACTGACTGGAAGGTGTGGGTTGGCCGCCGTGCTGAAACGCATGCCATGGAACCGAGGGCGTTCCAAGCCCGCCGCTCGCGGAACCACTGGTCGCTGCGGTACCTGACGCTGGACGAGCGATGCGAGGCGGGCGATACTTCGCCGCATGAGGGAAGCGGGATCGACGACCGAGGCCGCACACGGGTCCATTGCCAACTGGCTTGCGTGGGGGGCTGCCACGGTCTTTGTGCTGTATCAGCTGGCGACGCAGAATTCCGTGGCCGCCATGGAACAGGCGATGGAGACGGACCTGTCGATCAGTCAGTTGCAGGTCGGCATCGTGTCGGCGACGTTCTTGTTCGTGTACGCCCTCATGCAGTTGCCTGCGGGGCTGCTTCTCGATCGCTACCGGCCCCGGCTCTTGCTGCCGCCTGCAGCACTCGGTGTCGCCTTGTCGTCCTGGCTGCTCTCGCTCGCAGGAGGCTTCTGGGGTGCCGTCGCCGCGCGGGCGCTCATGGGCGCCTTTGCCGCATTTGCATTCCCGGGTGCCGGGCTGGTCGCCCGGAGACGGTTGCCTTCGGGGCGATTTGCCCTGGCGATGGGGCTGATCGACTTTGCGTTTGGTGCAGGTGCCTACCTCGGAAACGCGGGCGTTGCAGAACTGATGCATGTGCAGACCTGGCAACAGGTGATGGGGGACTTCGCCTTTGCCGGGGCTGCCGTGGCGCTGCTGTGCTGGGCCTTCATCGGCTCGACGACGCCTCGGGGGGAAGTCGCGACCGAGCATGCTCTGAGTAAGCCGCTGCACGTCTCACTGCGGGAGGTCGTCGCGGTGCGGCAAGTGCGACTCGCCGCCGTGACGGCGGGCACGCTCATGGCGATGTTGTTCGGCTTCGGTGGGCTGTGGGATGTATCCCTCCAACAGGCGTTCGGGTACTCGCATGATGAAGCAGTGCGTCTGAACAGTTGGCTGTTCATAGGCGTGGCCGTCATGCCACCCTTCGCCGGGTGGGCTGCCGATCGGTGGAACGTCCGAAAGCCTCTGTTGCTGGGAGGGCAACTGGTGGCGTTGGTTGCCGTCGCCCTGGTGCTGGGCGTGCACGCGCCGCTTCCACTCTGGGTGATCAAGGTCAATCTGCTGGTGCTCGGGCTGGGGATCGGGACGTGCGTGCTGACCTTCCCGATTGCCTGCGACGCCGTGTCACCCTCGAATGCCGGCGCCGCCATCGGTCTGGTCAACGCCGTCGGGCTCGCGTCGTCGGCGGCCTTTCAGATCATTCCCGGGGTCGCACTCAACCTTGCCGGGAGCCACTCACTCCTGATCATGAGACTGGTTCTGGTGGTCTTTGCGGTGGCCATGGTGGTGGGTGTGGTGGCCACCTGGAAGATGGCGCCGTGCTCCAAGCGGCCGCAGTGATACGATTCCCGATCTTTCCAAGGAGCGATCAGGTCGATGGAATGTGGGTTGATTGGTTTGCAGGGTTGTGGCAAGACGACGCTCTTTCAGGCGCTCACGTCGCATGCGGTTCCAGTGCAGGTTGGATCCATGAAGCCGAACGTCGGCATGGCGGCCATGCCTGATGCGAGGCTGGAGCGAATTGCCGAGTTCATTCCGCCTCAGAAACTGATTCCTGCGACGGTGCAGGTGGTTGATATCCCTGGCGTTCCGTCGGGGAGTGGCGTGTCCGGTCTGAACCAGGTGCTTGCGCACATTCGCACCGTTGATGCGCTGGTGCACGTCGTGAACTGCTGGGGTGATGGAGATCCCGCCACCGACCTCGCGGCGATGGATGCAGAGTTGATTCTGGCCGACCTGGTCGTTGCCGAAGGGGCGGTGGATAAGGCGCGGCGAGCCGCTCGCAGCGGCGATGCCGATGCCAAGAAGCGTCTTGCGGTTCTGGAACGAGTTCAAGACACGCTCGGCGAAGAGAAGCCTGTTCGCGATGCGGTGTGGGACGATGTGGAGCAGGCGGTTCTGAGGTCGTACGGCTTCATGTCGGCCAAGCCGATCTTGTACGTCGCAAACGTTGCTGAGGACGACATGTCCGACGATGCACCCGCGACGAAGCCTGTGCGCGAGGCGGCGAGTGCGACCGGCAGCGTCGCCGTTTCGGTCTGCGCGGCCATCGAGAGTGAGATCGCCGAAATGGACGAGTCTGACCGATCGGACATGATGGCGTCGATGGGAATCGAGCGGCCGGCGATTGGGGTGCTGGCGTCCGCCATGAACGACGTGCTCGGACTCTCGACGTTCTACACCGCTGGTGAGAAGGAAGTGCGGGCCTGGTCCATCCCGCGGGCCGCGCCAGCACCGGAGGCCGCTGGCGTCATACACAGCGATATCCAGCGGGGGTTTATTCGCGCAGAGTGTTACCACTGCGACGACCTGTTCGAGCTCGAGAGCGAGAAGGCCATCAAGGAGGCGGGCCGCCTTCGCAGCGAAGGCAAGGCCTACGAGATGCAGGACGGGGACGTCGTACACTTCCTGTTCAACGTCTGACAGTGAGCGTCTGGTAGGGTTCAGGCATCAGGCAGAGGGGAGTGGTCGATGGGTTGGTTGTCTTGCCCGCAGTGTCATGGACGAGCCATTGGAGGCCGAGGGTGCCTGATCATCGGATTGATCATCCTCTTCTTTCCCGTCGGCTTGTTGTTCCTTCTGATCAAGCCGACGTATCGATGCACCACGTGCGGCTACAGGTTCCAGCCGTGAGTGCTCCGCGGCGGGGTCGCGGCGGCATGCCGCACGCTGTATTCGGATGCCTTCCCGGAGTCGGCCCGAGCATCTCAGAGGATCTCTGGGCGCTCGGCATGCGATCGCTGGACGATGTTGCTGCAGGAGACCCCGAGGCGATGTTCGAGCAGACGCGTCGACTGGCGGGCGGGTCCATGGACCGGTGCGTGCTCTACGTCTACCGCTGCGCCGTCGCCGTGGCGAGCGACCCTGACATCGACCCCCACCTTCGGAAGTGGTGGAACTGGAAGGACCGATCGTGAGCGACTTCGATCTGCAGCCCCGCGAGCCCGTCGTGCTTGTCGAAGATTTCGGCCGGCTCGTGGCGTGGTATCGGGACGTACTCGGGTTTCGGGTTCGCCGAACCTTCGAGGATGGCATGCACTATGCCAACTTAGAGACGGAGTCTGGCATCGAACTGGGCATCGCACTGGCGTCCGAGGTACAGACCGAGCCCGGGGACCGTGCTGGGGCGACCGTGATTCTGCAATTCGAGGTGCACGATGTGCGGGGTCTGCTGAACCATGTGGCGACGAAGGGCGGAACGGTGACATTCGGCCCTCACTTCAATGAGCAGGACGGTTTCTGGTTCGGGGCGTTCGCCGATCCGGAGGGGAATCGCAGTTGGGTGGTCGATGGGGCATGTCCGTCCTGATCGCGGTAGGATCGTCCTTCATGGCCGGGTGTAGCGTCGCCCATTGCTGGAGTATTCCATGAAGAGCCTCGTCCTCATCGTGTCCGCCATGCTGCTGCCAACGCTGCTGCTTGTTGGCTGCAACCCATCCAGGACATCGTCGGCCACGCCGGGCATGGTCAACACTGCGTGCCCGTTCTCCGGCCAACCCGTTGGTGCGGGAGCGCCGGAGGCTCAGTGGAACGGCGACACGGTCGGATTCTGCTGCGCTGGATGCGCGATGCGGTGGGACGGCTGGTCCGACGAGCGGAAGGACGCATTCGTCTCGGCTCAGCAGTGATCAGCCGCAAGCGTCGAAAGACATGCGAGCTTCCAGTTCATCCAAGGCTTTGCCAATGGATTCCGTGACCGCGCGCGAAGGTCCCACCGTGGCCGAGCCGACTCCGCAAGGCGTGGTCTCTGGTGTCGGTGCCTGTTGCGCCGGTCGGCGGCCAGGCGTGCTGTGGCAGCGGCACACGCGGCCCATCTCACTGTCGCCCAAGCAAATCACCTCCAGGCCGCGAAGCCTGAAGGTGACGGAAGAGAAGAGAAGGAAGTCTGACCCGGATTGCGGCGTGGCGGAGGCCTCGCCCATTCCTTTATCGGATCTCCGCCACTCCTCCTCTTGAAACTAACTTGAAAAACTTTGGATGCGAGGGCTTGACACGGTTGCACCGGTTGTCCACCGCCGCGGTGAGCGTGCTGGGGACAAGGGGGGCAAGTTGGGGCGAGGCAGGCGGTTGGTCTTTCGGACCGCGGGGGGGTCATTGAGCACCGATGTGCTGCATGTTTTTTCTAAGCAGTTGAGGCTTCGGTGGTTGGCAGTTTTTGCTCGAAAGTCATGATTTCGCGCAGGGAAACGCACCCCCGGCTTGCGGGTCATTCGCGAGAGGACGACGATGTCGCCGCACAGGAAGGATGCCCGCCATGTCGATGCTCTTGGCGCTCGATGAAGGGACCAGCAGTTGTCGGACCGTCGCGTTTGATCTGGATGGCAACATCAAGGCCGTGTCGCAGCAGGAGTTTCGCCAGTACTACCCCCAACCGGGGTGGGTCGAACACGACGCCACCGAGATTCGAGACTTGCAACTCCAGACGCTCCACGATGTGCTCGGCCGCCTGCCACGGGGGCCGCGTGACGTTCAAGCCGTTGGCATCACCAACCAGCGGGAGACCGTCGTGGTGTGGGACCGCCGGGATGGTGTTCCCATCCATCCAGCAATCGTGTGGCAGGACCGGCGGACGGCTTCAGGCATGGCGAAGCTCGCGGAAGAACCCGGGGTTGGGGAGCTCGTCAAGGGCAGGACGGGCTTGGTTCTGGACCCGTACTTCTCGGCCAGCAAGCTTCAATGGATGCTCGATCACGTGGACGGGGCCAGGGCCGCAGCCACGTCGGGCCACCTTGCGTTCGGCACCATGGAGTGCTGGCTGCTCTGGAGCCTGACTGGGGGCCGGACCCATGTGACCGACGCCAGCAATGCGGCCCGGACGATGCTCTTTGACATCAGGGAGCAGTGCTGGGATGACGATCTGCTTCGGCTCTTTGATGTTCCGCGATCCATGTTGCCCGAAGTCGTCGATTGCGCAGGAACGTTCGGCGACATCGACGGCGTGGATGGTCTGCGCGTGCATGGGTTGATCGGAGACCAGCAGTCGGCGCTGTTCGGGCAGGGCAGTCTGGCCCCGGGCGACGCCAAGACCACCTATGGAACCGGGTGCTTTCTGCTGATGAATACGGGGGACCGGCCCGTTGAGAGCGACCGCGGCCTCCTCTCCACGGTCGCATGGCGATTGGGCGGAGTCCCGACCTGGGCGCTTGAGGGCAGTGTCTTCATGGGTGGTGCTTCCATTCAATGGCTGCGCGACGGTCTCGGCATCATCGATGCTGCGCCCGACGTCAATGCGCTTGCTGGTTCGGTTCCAGACAGTGGCGGTGTCATTCTCGTTCCCGCCTTCGCGGGCCTGGGCGCGCCGCACTGGGACGCATGGGGGCGGGCGGCCATTCTCGGAATGACCCGTGGGACCACCGCGGCGCACATCGCGCGGGCGACACTCGAGGGCATTGCACTGAGCGTCAAAGATGTTCTTCAGGCGATGGAGGCCGACTCTGGCATTACGCTCCACGAGTTGCGTGTGGACGGTGGGGCTGCGGCGAGCGACCTGTTGATGCAGATCCAAGCCGATGTGCTCGATACCGCGGTGCTTCGCCCGGCCATGCTGGAAACGACGGCCTGGGGAGCTGCGTCAATGGCGGGGATTGGCGCAGGCATCTACGAATCGGCCGAGGACGCCGCCGGGCACTGGCATCTGGATCGGCGGTTCGTCGCTGAGGTTGACCCCACCCGGAGGGAGAGAACGTTGAAGGCGTGGGCGCGAGCCGTAGACAGTGTTCGTGGATGGGCCAGGGACGACGAAGATGTTGCGAACTGAGTTCATGGGCCAGGTGGCGGAGGGCAGGCCGTACGACGTGATTGTCGTGGGAGGCGGCGCCAGCGGGCTCGGGTGCGCCGTCGACGCCTCGGCTCGGGGGTATCGAACCCTGCTGCTCGAGCAGGCCGACTTTGCGAAGGGGACCAGCAGTCGTTCGACCAAACTCGTTCACGGCGGGGTCCGGTACCTGCAGCAGGGAAACATCTCTCTCGTCCGGGAGGCGCTGCATGAGCGGGGACTCATGTACGCCAATGCGCCGCACCTGGTGACGGATCTGTCGTTCATCGTGCCTCGATACAAGTGGTGGGAGGGCCCGTTCTATGGAATCGGCCTGAAACTCTATGACCTGCTCGCTGGCAGGCTCAACCTGGCGCCGTCGCAGTCGCTCGATGTCGAGGAGACGATGACAGCGATTCCGAACTTGCAGCGTGCTGGCATGAACGGCGGAACCCGCTACCACGACGGCCAGTTCGACGATGCCCGCATGTGTGTGTCGCTCGCGAGGACAGCGTGTGACCTTGGCGCGACCGTGCTCAACTACAGCCGCGTGGTTGGTATCAATACGACCGACGGCGGGCACGTGTGCGGTGTTCAGTATCTGGATGCGGAAACTGGCGTCGAGTACGAGGTGTCGGCTTCGGTCGTTGTCAACGCCACGGGTGTGTTCACAGACAGTGTTCGAGAGATGGAGGATGCCAACGCCAGCCCGGTCGTCATGTCCAGCCGCGGCGTGCACCTGGTGCTCGATCAATCGTTCCTGCAGGGCGACACCGCCATCATGGTTCCGCACACCGATGACGGGCGGGTACTCTTCGTGATTCCCTGGCACGGACGCTGCCTGGTCGGAACGACCGACGAGGAGACGCCGGACCCCGTCCTTGAGCCACGGGCGACTGACGAGGAAGTGGCGTTCATCCTGCGAAACGCATCACGGTACCTGGCAAGGGATCCCGAACGCGGTGATGTGCTGAGTGTGTTTGCCGGACTTCGCCCGCTGGTCCGCCACGAGGGCCAGGCGTCCAAGCGCGTCTCGCGTGAGCACGAAGTGCTGGTATCCAGAGGCGGTCTGGTCAGCATCGTCGGAGGCAAGTGGACGACCTATCGCAGAATGGCCGAGGATGCGATTGATCACGCCGCCGACGTTGGCGGGTTGCCTCCGGTGCAGAGCCCCACTTCGGACCTGCAGATTCGCGGGTGGCTCGATCGGTCCGATCCGGCCATGCCCGAGGAGGACTGGGTGCGGGTGTACGGCGCCGACGCTCCGGCCATGTGGGGTGTCTGTGACGAGCACGCATCGGGCCGCACGCGGATTCACCCGAGCCTGCCCTACCCACGAGGTGTTGTTGCGTACTCGGCTCGGTATGAGGCCGCACGAACCGTTGAGGATGTCCTGTCGCGGCGAACCCGGGCGTTGCTGCTCGATGCCGCCGCGGCGTCCGAGGCTGCCGAGATGGTTGCAGCGTTGCTTGCACGCGAATTGGGGCGGGATGACGCGTGGGTCTCGGCGCAGATCGCTGCCTTCCGAGGCCTCGCTGGGGGCTACATGATCGCTTGACGGGCGTCAGGCTGCTTCGCGGTCACTCATGACGCGGCGCATCACGTGGTCGATGAAGGCCGGGGCCAGGTTCGGGTCGAATTGCGACCCGTCGCCCTTTCGAATCTCCGTGAGTGCCAGGAATTCAGGGCGACGTCGATGATAGGATCGGCGGGCCGAGATGGCGTCCCACGCGTCCACGATGGCGATGATTCTGGCTGTGTTGGGGATGTCGCTGCCGGACAATCCGTTGGGGTAGCCCCGTCCATTCCACCACTCATGGTGGGCGCGTACGACTTCGACGACATCGTCCCGGAAGCCTGCCTCAGCGAGGAGGTCTGCGCCGTCCGCCGCGTGGGTCTGGACACAGCGGTACTCGGAGTCGGTCAGTGGCCCGTCCTTCTGGAGGATCGACTTTGGAACTCGAAGCTTGCCGATGTCGTGCACCCAGGCAGCACGCTCAAGCAGAGACTGGGATGTGCAGTCCAGATCGAGAAAGCGACCGAACGCGGCTGCGGCGGTTGCCACCCGGTCTGAGTGCGCCTTGGACTGAGGATCCCACGTCTTGAGCCGTGCGAGCAGCGCGGCAGCCACGGCACCGTGGTCCCGTGGAGCTCGAGATGCGAGCGCTGAGGGCGTGTCGAGGTGGTCCGGGAATGACACGATGGGCAATGAATCGGGCATACGGGCTCCTCGAGATCGAGAAGCCGTGACAGACGCCTGGGCTTTCGGAGAATCCCCGTGTTGGCGGGGATTGGCCTGCGGGTGGGCTGTGGGGCCTGGGGCATCACCGCATCGCTGCGTGCCGGCCCAAGCACCCCGGGCAGGATTCGAACCTACGACCTGAGCTTTAGGAAAGCCCTGCTCTATCCAACTGAGCTACCGGGGCGGAGGGCGACATGGTAACAGTGGCACGGTCCCGCTCAGCCCCGGGCGCCAATCCATGGCTTGCTGAGTGGAGGCTCATGACTGCCGCTGAGATCGGTGAGTGCCCGGGTGGGGGGCCTTGGTTGACAACGCCCTGCAATGTCGGATACTGACTGCATGGGGAACGAAGACAAGACCGAGCGAGCCGACGACGTGACTGATGAATCGCTCGACCAGACGCTCGCAGCCGCGCTTGCAATCGAAAGCGATGAATCGTCAGTGGCGATGCTGGCACAGAGCGCGTTCGATGGGCTGGTTGATGGCGCTGTTCAGTGTGACGACGGTGTGTCGGCACCGACGTTGAAGATGGCGGCACCTGGACCTGACGCGACCGGAACGGACTGTTTCATTCACGGTGTGGATCTGCTGCGACGCGGTGACTGGATGGGCGGCCAGCAGGTTCTGCAGCGGGCGGTTGATCTTGACCCGCGAAGCACGTCGTACCACGCGCCGCGAGCGATGGCGTGTCTCGGGTACGCCATGCTTCGGCTTGGTCTCGTGAACGAGAGTGTCACAATCTATCGCGTTGCTGTCGAACTGGCACCCGACACGCCCGGCATCCAGTCCGGGTTTGCGGCGTCGCTCATGGCGGCGGGGCTGGATGATGAGGCGATCGGCGCTCTGCGTGAGGCGAGCCGCATGACTGCGTGCGGATCACCCGTGTTGTACAACCTCGGAAACCTTCTTGGGCGTGTTGGGCGTGTTGCCGACGCGGAGCAGGCCTACAAGGAGTTGCTCTCGGCCGATCCCGCCAATGCGGCTGCGATGAACAACTACGCCGCCTTGCTTGCGGACCAGCAGCGGTTCGAAGAAGCGGCGCATCTTCTGCAGCAGATGAATACAGCCGGCGTGGCCTCCCGCCGATCCAGGTTCAATCTCGGGCTTGTACTCGCGTCCATGGGCCGTTTCGAAGAAGCACTTGCGCACATTCGAGACACGCTGCGAGCGTATCCGGACTGCCTCCGAACGCGCATGCTGCTCGCCCGCACACTTCGGTCCGCCGGAGAGTTGCTCAGCGCCATCGAAGTCCTGGACGAGTTTGTGGAGTGGGGCGATCGAAGGGCGTCGGCACAGGAACTGCTCGGCCTGATCCATGACGAGTTGGGCAATCCGATTCAGGCGATGGTGTTCTGGCGAGAAGCGTTGGAGAGCGACCCGACGTACGCCCGCGTCCATGCCCATGTGGCCAGCAGGCACTTGAAAGACGGCTCGATCGACGAGGCGAGAACATCAATTGCCGCGGCCCTGGAACTCAACCCTGAACGTGCGGCGTCTTGGGTCGTGTGCGGTCGGATCGAGCTCACAGCTGGGCGATTGGACGACGCGGTATCAGCGCTGGAGCGGGCCGTCCACATCGACCCCGGCTCAAGTGCCGCCAGGTACTGGCTTGGGCGGGCACATCTTGCGGAAGGCAGCATGGTGGGGGCGCTGCGGCAGTACGAACGTCTCGACGCCGTAAACTCACCGCTCGCCAAGCGATTGCACAAGCACCTGCATTGAGCTCAATCAGTTCGCGGGCTTCGGCGATTTGCTGGAGAGCGTTGTAGCTCCGCGCGAAATGAGGTCGATGCCCAGAAGGATGAGCAGCAGGTAGGCGGCCCAGTCCTGTAGCCACAGGAAAAAGATGCCAAGCCCGATCGTGAGCAGGCCGCGCGCCAGCCAGAGCGACCATCCTGGCTTTGGCCGAGCAGCGAGGCCGATCGCTGTTTCGATCACGCCGCGGACGAGTACGACGATACCGATCGTCACGACGATGGCGCTCGCCGACTCGTTTGGCCAGATGAGCAGGACGATGCCGACGACCATGGGTGCAATGCTTGCCAGCCAGACCATGGGCCCGAATGCTCGTGACTCGCTGGCCACCCAGAGCTTCATGCCAACTCCAAACGCTGCGACGCACAACAGCAGCCCGAATCCGCGAATGAGCCACGTGTCGAGTTCCTGCGACGGAATGAGCAGCACCACACCGATCAGAATCAGCAGGACGCCGTCGAGCAGGGTCATCCACGAGTGAGAGCCACCAGTGGTGGCGGCGACGTGCTGGACGCGGCGGGCGGCGGGCGGCTGATCAGGCATGGTGAGCTCCGTTCATGGTGCGGGCGGCTTATCCAAGCCAAAGTTGATTCGTAGGTCCTCGATGTCAACCTGTTCGCCGATGACGATCACCTTGTCGCCACGTTCAATCACGGTCTGGCCCGTTGGAATGAGGCGATCTCGGCCGCGGTACACGAGCGCGACGAGGATACCGCTCGGGAGCTTCAGTGACTCGATGGATCTTCCGCACCATGTTCCGGTCAAGTGCCCAGGTTCGATCGTGAGGGTCAGACTGAAGTCGCTGCGAAGGAGTGCCGCCTTGAGTTCGGGGGGGCCGTCGGCCTGAAGCCAACGGGTCATGAACCCATCCTGCTCGACAGCTCCGGCGAGGCTGGCGAGCAATCGAAGGTGCTGGGCGGGGTCTTCCTCGGGACTGGCCATGAAGAAGAGCGCTTGGACCTGTTGGCTCGTGGCGGCCCCGGGGATGCTCGAACCGATGTCGAGCTGCATGCCGCCTCGGCAGCGCACGAGCACCAGGTGAGACCGCGTGAGTCCTTCCAGCCGGAGGTGGGGCAGGGCCACGCCACCCGTGACCGGCGTCGCGCCAATCTGCGTGCCCTCCAGGAAGCCGGCGAGAAAGTGCTCGGCGGACCTTCCGGTGTCCGATGCGAGTCTGTCTGAAACCAGAGAAGCGAGCGAGTCGAATGCCATGCCAGCCTCAACTTCGACGACGCGGGAATCCGCAATGATCTCATCGAAGGGGTCTGCGGATCGGAGCCCTTTCTCTTTGATGATGCCGCGAAGTTCGCGGTCGAGCGGGTCGAAGCGGTTTTCTCCCAGCCGCGCGAAGACGTGGTAGATGGCGCCGTACCTGCGAACCCTCCCGGTCGCGTACAGCCGGAACCACAGCGCTGAGGCGATGATCAGGCCCACCGCAAACAGGATGGGCACCCAGCCGAGCACCCCGACCGCGACCAGGCACAAGACCATCCCGATGATCGGGACGACCGGGTACAGGGGGGTACGGAAGCCGGGGTCGTACGAGTCGAGGCGACTCTCCCGCATGATGATGACCGCTGCGCAGAGTGATCCGAACAGGAGAAGCTTCAGCGTGCCTGCGTACTTCGCGATGACGAGGGGATCAAGCAGCAGGACTTCCAGAATGATGAGGACCACCGTGATGGAGATTGCGGGGAGCGGCGTTCCGAACCGCCCCAACCGCCTGAAGATGGAAGGGAAGATGTGGTCGCGACCCATCGCCAGTGGGTACCGCGAGGCGCTCAAGACGCCGGCATTGGCGACGGCCAGGAAGGATGCAATGGCGGCGATGGAGATGACCAATCGCCCGGTCTCTCCAGAGAAGATCTCGGCCGCGAGCGCAGCTGGGGTATAGGTGGCGGCGAGTTCGTCGCCGGGGATGGTGCCAATCATGACGGCAAGGCCTGCCATGTAGATCAGAATGGCTGAGGCGAGCGACAGGAGGATACCGCGCGGGATGTTGTACTCGGGATTGCGCACTTCTTCGGCGACGCTCACGACTTTGGTCAATCCCATGTACGAGATGAGCACGACGCCGACCATCGACGCCACCGCCCATTCATCGGCAGGCCAGAATGCCGAGAACTGATCGCGCTTGATGGCCGTTGAACCATCCCCGATGAACCACGCGAGCACGACGAGGACGCCAACCACAAGAAAGGATTGCATGTGGGAGGCCTTGCCGGCGCCGAGCAGATTCACACCTCCGAACACCACCGCCAGCGCAGCAGCGATCAGGCCCACGGGAGGGTCGTCCAGGTACAGCCCAAGGTAGAACCCGACGCCCACCAATGCGAATGCCGTCTTGAGTGTGAGTGTGATCCACGTGCCCAGTCCGGCAATGGTCCCGGCGAGCGGTCCGAATGCGCGATCGACGTAGAAATAGAACCCGCCAGCTTTCGGCATGGCCGTGGCCAACTCCGACATGCAGAGCAATGGAGGGAGCGTGACCAGTCCAGCAACCAGATAAGCGACGAGGATCGCGGGGCCAATCTGCTCAAACGCGATGCCGGGAAGCAGAAAGAGACCGCCGCTGATGGTGGTACCCAGCGCAATGGCGAACACCCCGAAGAGGGAGATGTCCTTTCGGAGTGCGGGTTGTCCTGAGGAACTGGCCATCATCGTTTCGTGCCGCCCCGGCTCTGGACTGGATGGCGGAGTCGATTGTAGTCGTCCCACGCCACATGGGTATGCGGTGGCGGCGTCCTATACTGCCGCTGCTTGAAGGAGAGGCACCGTGAGGAACGATTGGTTTCAGACGCACAGAGAGACCCTGGACGGCGCCTTGCTCGCAAGCGAGACGCGTGGATACTGGTCGGCCTACCCGGAAGTTCCCAGTGGCAAGATCTACGGGGCCTCTGCTCGTGACGAC
>CAZSSV010000008.1:0-20268 GCA_964609425.1 uncultured Isosphaeraceae bacterium
AATCAGAAGCCAGAGCAAACGCCTGAGCGAGCCCGCTCGCGCGTCACCTTCAACACCGGCCTCGTTGCGAAGGCCGTCGAGGTGGTCCACGGACCGGGCCAGCTCCCCGGCCGCATCCGCCGCTGCAGTGGGATCGTCGAGGCCGTCGGTCAGCAGCAGCCGCACCGCCGCCACCTTCGGGGGTGGCGGGGCAATCAGGCTCGACACTTCGAGCGTGGACGATCGCGTACCGCCCGCCTCGCTTGAGGCCAACTGGTACAGGGCGTTGAGTTGGCGTTGGCGGCTCTCCAGGACTTCGGCGGCGCCGGCCAAGTCGCCCGCACCCCACAACGCCAGTGCAATGTCGGCGTCCAGGTCGGCCCCGGGGTCCCCGCCGTCAGCAGCCTCCATGTTGCGCACGATGGTCAGCATGCGAGCCGCCGCCCGGTAGGCACCGTGGTCCAGCAGATACAGGCCCAACTCGGTGGCAACCGCCGTATCAGCAGGGTTGGCCCGGTAGAGCCCAAGCAAGAGCGCCGTCCACACGACCGGGTCTTCCTGTTTGGCTCCGTGCAGTACGCCGGCCTGCATCGCGACTGCTTCCTGATTGACTGGGTCAAGCGCCAGGGCACGCTGCAACCAGGTCCAGAACGCATCGGTATCCCCCGCCCTTCGATAGAGCAGGCCGAGCCGAAACGCGAGCCTCGAGACCACCGGACCCCCCAGGAGCTCGATGTTCGCCGGGGCGATCAGCCGCTCAATCAGGTCAGCCTTCGCTTCCAGCGTGTCCGCGGCTTCGAGGGAGAGCCACACACGCTCCAGGCGAGCCGTGGTGTCGCCCGGCGCACGCCGCACGATGGCCTTGAGCGCCCGCTCGACCAGTTCTGGCCGCTCGGTGAGTATGGCCGCGTCTACCAGCAGACGCCACGCCTCGAGCAGGTCCGGGTTGAGGACCGTGGCGTCGATCAAGAACGACGTCCCAGATGACAGGCCCTCGATCGACAATGGCTCCGTGCCAAAGACCTCCCGGGCATACCTGACCATGGTGGCGGCCAGCCGCTCCCGCATGTCCTGGCTCGTCTGCGCCACCATCTGCGGGTCAAGCCCCTCCGTGGCCGGAGACACAGCGGCCGAGGCCGGCCAGGCGAGCGTCAATGCAGTGATGGTGGAAGCGAGTCTGAGCATGTCATGTATGGCCGAAAGGCAGGCAGGCCTGGCAGAATCGACCCTTCAACCGGCGTTCCGGGCACGCCAGCATGGCTGTGATGGTATGCGGCTGGGACTTCCCCCGCCAATCGACTGGCGGACGCGACCACCCTCGCCACGCCACGGCTGGTACCATCGGCCGCTTTCCCCGGCGGCAACGCGTCCGGGACTTCGTCCAAAGGGAATGTCGGCCGGGGGACAGGAACCATGCTCGCCATGCACACCAATCGCTCTTGGATCGCACGCTGCTCGGCGCTTTGCGTCATCGGGGCCGCCACGGCTGCAGCCGGGCAGTCCGTGACACCCGGCAACATGTCGGATCTGACTCGCAAGCACACACTGAATCCGGCCGACGAGGCCGCCATCGAGGCGTTCGTCGATCGGTATGCCGGCGACCTGGCCGATGGAACCGACGCGGCCAGAATCACCGCACGGCAGAAACTGGTGGCAGACCTCAAGGGGCTCTCCGGCCAGCGTGCGACACCCCTCTTTCGAGAAGCGTATGCGGACGCATTGACACCTCGGATCCGCGCCATTCTGGCGGAAGGTTCCATCCCCGCCGGCATCGCAGCGGCGCAGGTTGCCGGCGTTCTGGGCACCGACTCGGCCGTCGATACCCTGGTCGCCCACCTGCAGCCAGCGCAGGAACAGCGCGACGCCATCAGGCTGTGGGCTGCTGCGAGCCTGCGTCCTCTGATCAACGAGCCCAACGTCACCTCATCCAAACTCCTGCGGGCCATCGACAGCCTTGGACAAGCGGGCGTCGCCGAGCCAAGTTGGCCGGCCCTTCGCCAACAACTTGAAACCCTCTCAACCGCGGTGACGAACACCCGCCCGGTTGATGGGGGACAGTCCGACATTCGCTTCCGCGCCCTCGAGGGTCAGTCCGCTGTCCTGGCAGCAGCCATCGACCGCTTCCAGGGTGGCGATGTCGAGATGCTCATGGCCATCGAGCCTGGGCTGCTGCAGGTGCAGCAGGAGTTCCTCGACGAAGACGATTCGGCCGCCTTGAACCAACTCGCACGCTCGATGGTGCCGGTTCTGACAACGTTGTACGACGCCGTCTTGACGCAGTGGTCGAACCTGGAAGACGACACCGCGTTGTTGGCAGGACGCAGCCTGGAACGGGCCGAAGTCATGGTGGTCCTGATGAACAATTACGTCACCAAGACCAATGATGTCGCCGCACCCGACTATCAGGCTGCGATCACCGCTGGCCGCCGAGATGCGGTCGAAGCTGGCAAGCAGCGATGGGGCTCGCTGGGCTCAAAGCCACCCTATTCCAACTGACCGGTCTGCCTGCGGCACGGCCCGCCCGGCCAGCTTGCGCCCGCGGTGATACTGTGAAGCCCGATGGCCCGATTGCTGTGCATTCCGGTGGTTCTGCTCGCCGCGATGGTGTCGCTGCTGCTTCTGGAACACGAAGAGCGGCCCGCCGATCTCGTGCTTGCCAGCGAGAACGAAATCTTCACGCTCGATCCCCAACGCATGAGTTGGCTGGGCGATATGCGGATGGCGTATGCCCTGTATGAGGGCTTGGTGCGGTGGAACCCGGAGGACTTCACCATTCAGCCGGGCGTCGCCCGCGACTGGACGGTGTCCGATGATGGCCTGAGGTGGACATTCGATCTGGATCCGGCTGCCAGGTGGTCCGATGGCGCGCCGGTCACGGCGTACGACTTCGTCTGGGCGTGGCGTCGATTGCTGTTGCCCGACACGGCCGCCGATTACTCCAACCTCCTCTTTGCCGTCGAAGGTGCGCGCGACGCATTGGCCCGCCGCGCCGAGCAATTGGCAACGTTCCAACCGGCCACGGGAGCCGCCGAGGCCCTGCTCGCCGACACCGACCGCCACCTCGATGAAACTGTCGGCCTTCGGGCGATTGGCCCGCACAGCCTTGAGATTCAGCTCAGCCACCCGGTCCCCTACTTCCTCGACCTTCTGGCGTGTGCGCCCCTCATGCCCGTGTACAGGCCGGCTGTCGAGGGTTGGAATCTCGACCCGGCAACGTGGGCCCATGTCCGGCACCATGGCTGGCACACGATCGAACCACCGCCATGGAACAGGCGGCAGTTTGTGACGGTGTCCGAGCAGACGGGCCGCTTGGAACCGGACCATCGGTGGGCTCGACCGGGCACGCTCGTGGGAAACGGTCCATACACGCTGGACACGTGGCGGTATCGTCGCGATCTGCGGCTTGCCAGGAGCCCGACGGCTCGCTCCACCGACGAGGCCATGCCCGAGCACATCCTGCTTCGCTCCTTCCCCGACCCCAACACCGCGCTTCTTGCGTATCGAAGCGGCGAGGTGGACTGGCTGACCGGCGTCTCCTCCGACGTGCGTCGCGACCTCTTGGACCGGGTCGCCACGGGACAGACCGCCGGCGAATCTCGTCTCACACAATCGATCCACGCCGTTCCTGCGTTTGGAACCGACTTCTTCAGTTTCAATTGCAGGCCCACGCTTGCCAGCGGCGAGCCCAATCCGTTTGGCACCGCCGCCGTCCGCCGCGCCTTCGCAATGGCGACCGACAAACACGCCATCGTGAACCACGTGACCGGCCTTCGAGAACCTGTTGCGACGACCATGACGCCGGCCGACTCGATCGCCGGGTATACGCCACCCGAGGGCCTCGGGTACGACCCTGTACGGGCCACCGAAGCATTGCGGGCCGCGGGGTGGCATCGCGCCGAGGATGGGCGGCTTGTGGACACAGCAGGCGCACCGTTTCCAACGGTCGAACTGCTCTATACGACGTCTTCCGCCCGGCATCGGCGTATCGCTGCAGCCCTGGCCGACCAGTGGGCGAAAGCGATCGGCGTGGATGTGCATCTGGTCGGAAAGGACTCCAAGGCCTTCGGTGCAGACCTGCGGGCCGGAGACTTCATGCTCGCGCGAGGCCGTTGGTACGGGGACTGGGGCGACCCAACGACCTTTCTGGAACTCTTCAGGAGCACCGATGGAAACAACGATCGCGGCTTCGTGGACGCCGATATCGACGCAGCGCTCGATGCAGCCGCAGCCGAGCGTGACCCGGAAACACGCATGTCGATGCTCGCGGACATCGAACGATCCCTCTTCCAGGAGCACATGCCACTTCTGCCCCTGTGCCAGATTGTCGAAGTGACGATGCACGACCCCGCCGCGTTGTCCGGCATCACGACCCATCCGCGTCTGGTCCAGTACCTGGGTGATGTCCGGCTGCACACGGACACCGCGCCATGACACCGATGCGGCGCATGGTGATTTCGCGGCTCATGCAAGTTCCGTTGATCCTGCTCGCGGTCTACACGCTGACCTTTGCGCTGGCGTGGCTCATTCCGGGCAATCCCCTCCAACGGGACGAGGGCCGCCGCCCTCCCGCCGCGATCGCCGAAGCCATGCAGGCGCAGTGGAACCTCGACGATCCCTGGACTTTCTACTGGTCCTATCTCGGAGACGTGAGCGGCGTCTCGTGGCTGCTGAGCGACCACAGTGGGGCGGTGTTGGAGTTCGGGCCGAGCCTTCGGCACGAGAACTGGACCGTGGGCGAAATCATCGCCGGCCAGCTTCCCGTCTCCATGACACTTGGCCTCGCCGCCATTCTGTTGGCGGTGGTTGGCGGTGTCACACTCGGAACGCTTGGAGGGTTGAACCCTGAGACCTGGGTCGACCGGCTCACCGGATCGGTCGCCGTCATCGGCGTAAGCATCCCTGCGTTTGTCATCGGTACCGCGCTGCTCATGGCTGGCGGCGTGTGGTTGGAATGGTTCCCGATCGGTGGGTGGGGTTCATGGCGGCACCTGGCGCTTCCTGCTGTGGCGCTCAGCCTTCCCTTTGCCGCCTGGATCGCGCGGCTGACACGCCAGGGCGTTATTGAAGAAATGCAGGCCGACTACGTTCGTACAGCCCGGGCCAAGGGATTGCCCGAGCGCGTGGTGGTGACGCGGCATGTCCTTCCGAACGCCCTGCTCCCCGTGCTCTCCTACCTGGGCCCCGCGACGGCGGCGGCGCTCACAGGGTCGTTCGTCATCGAAAAGGTCTTCGCCATTCCGGGTCTCGGCATGCACTTTGTCGATGCAGTGCTTGGAAAGGATCTCACGATGATCATGGGCATCGTGCTGGTGTATTCGGCCATGCTCGTCCTGCTCAATCTCACGGTGGATGTGTTGTACGCGTGGGTTGATCCACGCATCACGGTGGGGACTGCATCGTGAAGACCTTCAGCCGGCGCGCCGCCAGAGTTCTGCTTGTGCTGGGTATCACCTGGGTCGTCTTTGTCGCAGTCGCGTGGGCCGTGCAGGATCGGCTGATCTTTCCTCGATGGCTCACCAGCGGTCGGGCGAGCAGCACGCCGCCACCAAACGCCGATGTGTGGAGGGTTCCGGTCGGTGAAGCGGCGCACGTCGAGGCCTGGTTCTTTGCGGCAGACGGCAACCCTGCGACCGCACCGACCATCGTCCTGACCCATGGGAACGCTGAACTCATCGACGATCTGGTGCCAACGGCCACCGAGTGGTCGCGGCTGGGGTACCACGTTCTCCTTCCTGAGTACCGCGGTTATGGCCGATGCGGCGACTCACCAAGTGAGCAAGGCATCGTGCAGGATGTATGCCACTTCATCGACCGTCTCAAGGCGCGACCCGATGTTGACGCCGATCGGATCGCCATGATCGGCCGGTCCATCGGGTGCGGCGTCGCCTGCCAAGTTGCGCTGCGCCATGATCCGACGGCCCTGATCCTGATCGTACCGCCAGCGCGAATCGACTCCATGGCCTGGACGTACGGCTTCCCATCCTTTCTGGTGGATCATCCGTTTCGAAGCGATCTCGCGCTTCCAAAGATCGATGCGCCCGTGCTGATCATCCAACGAGAACGTGACGAGATCGTCCCAGACCATCACGCAGGCATTCTCCATGGAGCAGCACACAACAGTCGCCTTCTTCGTGTTCAGGGCAGTCACAACGTCGCCGCCTCGCCTGAAGCTGAACACGATGCGATACGCGGATTCCTGAACCAGCACGGCGCTCACGTGCATCCAAGCCATCCAAAATGACGAACCACCGAAACAGGAATGGGCCTGTGAAGGATTCTCGCACCGCAGTGCCAGGGATGCGCGTCACGGCACCGCTGCGTCTGCGTGCATATCGTCCATCCGCTGCTCAGGAGCGATCTCTGATCATGGGAATCGACCCGATGAACTCGACCACATTCTTCCTGCGCAATCCCGCGGTGAACGTGCTGCACTCGTGGGTCAATCCTCGCAGCGCCGCTGGAGGTCTCGATTGACAAACGTGGACCCAACACTGGCCGATCTCTCTGGAGAAGCGTTTGAGGTCGCAGTCGTCCGCGCCGCGTCGCTGACCTGTCCAAGGTGCCGATACGACCTGGCTGGCGCCACCACGCTTCTGTGCCCTGAGTGTGGATGCCGGGCACAGATCAGACTCTTGAGCGGGGACCGTGTGCCGAGCTGGCACACCACAGTGCTTGTCGGGCTGTGCCTGGTGTGGCCGATGACACTGGCACTGGTTCCGGCCACGTTCGACGCAAGCCACAGCACGGCACAGCGGGCCGGCGCACTCGCCCTGTTTGCATGGTGGTCGGTCGCCACGGCGGTGTGGATCGCCAAGCGACACACCATCGTCTCACGCAAAGGCCGAGCCGCCCGCGTGCGGGTGGTGCTCCTCTGGGCCATCGTCCTGGCTGCGATCCTCTTGTGCCTGGGCCTGCTGATCGCCACGCAGATCGCCCCATGACGACCGCGCGTTCCGCTACCAACGCCTGGGTTGAGCGGCACACGCCACCCTGTCCCCGCTGCGCCGCGCCTGTGGGCCGGCTCGACGACGGCGCATGCCCCCACTGCAGGGCGTCTCTGGTCGTTAGTCTGGGCGAGACAGCAATCTGGGGCGTTCGGTGCTGGTATCTCGGCGGCGCCGCGATCGGGTTCCTCGCCGGGCTGACCCTGATCGTCTGGACGGGCGTCCTCTTTGAGGCGGTGTCCCGACTGATGGGCGTTCCACATCCCTATGAACTGCTGACTGGGGAGTTCTTCACATTGGTCGCGCTCGCCACCACCATCGACCTCATCGCGATCCTGTGGTTCCTGTTTCGGCGGCGCATCCTCGGGCTACCCCTGTGGCTCCTCACAATCCTGACGGCGGCATGGTGGACCCCCATCGTGCTGATTCTCGTTGGCACGATGTTGTCCACGCGCTGGTGAGGCCAGTCAGCCTCCGTACCGGGCATCCTGCCCGAGAACTTCGGCGATGCGCAGCAGCTGGTTGTACTTGGCCGTGCGGTCGCTCCGGCAGGGCGCACCCGTCTTGATCTGCCCGGCATTGGTCGCGACGGCAAGGTCGGCGATGAAGGCATCCTCGGTCTCGCCGCTGCGGTGGCTGATGATTGCATTGAAGCCGTGGTGCTGAGCAAGCCGAACGGCATTCATGGCTTCACTGAGCGTGCCAATCTGGTTGACCTTGACGAGAATCGCATTGGCGGCGTGTTCCTCGATGCCTCGGCCGAGGTAGTCGACGTTGGTGACAAAGAGGTCGTCTCCAACGAGTTGAACGGTCTCGCCAAGGCGCTCATTGAGCTTTTTCCAGCCGTCCCAGTCTTCTTCACCCAGTCCGTCCTCAATGGACCAGATCGGCCACGTCTCACACCAGGACGCCCACAGGTCGATCATCTCATCGCTGCCCACGACACGATCGGGATCACTGGAGAAGAAGCAGTACCCCTCCTTGCCCGCCTTGGCGGCCTCAGAGACCATTTCACTCGTCGCTGGATCGAGCGCAATCACGACCTGCTCGCCAAGGTCGTAGCCGGCCCTTTCGGTGGCGATGGCAATCACCTCAAGCGCCTCTTCATTGGACCCCAGATTCGGCGCAAAGCCTCCTTCGTCACCGACCGCGGTCGAGAGGCCACGGTCGTGCAGCACGCCCTTGAGCGCGTGATAGATCTCGACGCCGGCCCGCAGCGCTTCCTCGTAACACGCAAAGCCGACGGGCTGAATCATGAACTCCTGGAAGTCCACGGTGTTGTCAGCGTGCTTGCCGCCGTTGAGGATGTTCATCATCGGGGCGGGCATGACATGGGCGTTGGCGCCCCCGAGGTATCGGAAGAGCGGCAGGTCGCTCTCGGCTGCAGCGGCGCGGGCCGTGGCGAGCGACACCGCAAGCATGGCATTGGCACCGAGGGCGGACTTGGTTTCGGTGCCGTCAAGTTCGATCATGACCCCGTCCACGCCCTCCTGATCGCGGGCGTCGAGCCCAAGCACCTGCGGGGCGATGTCCTCGTGGATGTGGTCAACGGCAGTGCCGACCCCCTTGCCGCACCACGCCTCGCCCCCATCCCGTAGCTCAACGGCCTCATGCTCGCCCGTGCTGGCGCCGCTGGGTACGGCGGCCCGGCCCAGCGTGCCGCCGGCAAGGCCAACCTCGCACTCAACCGTCGGGTTCCCACGGCTGTCCAGAATCTGGCGTGCGGCGATGTGGTCGATGGTGAATGGCATTCGGTGCGACTCCTGTGGGAGACGCATGGTATCGAGACGGCGGGACGGGCTCTGCTCGCGTTCAGGGGCCCACTGAGTCGACGATCGGTTGACGATTCAGAATGGAGGGTGAGTCCATCATCCAGAAGACTCGCCAATCGTCCTGAAACTCACGCCACTGTGTGTCGTACACCACCTGATCATTCCACCAGATGTCTGCCTCGGTCTCTGAAAGCGACCGCATTGAGGGACTCAGGTCAGACGCAATCACACGATCGCTCACCATGTAGGCCTCATTACACGCGCGATTCATCGCATCGATGCGAGCCTGCGTCTCTGGCGTGTATCGACCGTAGTACGCAAAGTATTGTGACTGCTGCTCTCTTACCAAATCCGACCGAAGCGACTCGAGCTGATCGCGTAGGCCCGACGGCAATGCTCGCACGCGCCCACTGGATCCAGAGAGGTGCGACCACGACTCGGGAAGATTCGCACGTTTCTGGGTGGCCAGATCTGCGGGCCGCCGATGAGAATTGCAAGCGCCCAACATCAACAACAGACCAATCAATGCCAACGTGCATCGCATCACCGAGTGTCCTTCATGTAGGCATCCATGGCCTCCGCGAACTCGATGTTGCGAAGCAACGCTTCGGTGCGCGGCCCGAGCGGAATGTTGAACTGGACAGCCCCCACGATGGCATTGTGGTGCACGTTGACCAACTCAACATTGATGTAGACCTTGTCCAACGCGACGGAGTAGGTGCTGAGAAGCACCGCGCCAGCGTTGAAGTCCAAAGCAAGTTCCTTGGTATCCCGAGAGAGAATAAACTCACCTTGCCTCGGCACAATCGGGAGCGACCCCTGCCGCACATTGACATTGATCACCTTGTTTTCCCAATGCTGCGTGAGCGCTGTCGCAAGGGCTTCGGCCATCAGACGGCCAAAGTTGGTGGTCTTGTCATAGTTGTTGAGATCGACCGTAGTTGAGTACAAAACCGGCCGTGTCGAGTCGAAGGCGTCTTCGGCGACCATCTCCTGGTCGTATAGGTCGCCCTGCGTCGACTCCACATGATTACCCTGCGGCGGACGAGCCGTCGCCAGCAGATGACTGATGGCGTTGTAGGCGGTTTGCGTGTACTCCGCATCGACGGTCGGCTGATGCGTGTTTGCCGCGCCCAGGACGGTGATCCGATTTTGCAGTGTACGGCCACCACGTGCACGCCACCCTGCGGGGCTTGAGGCTTGGCCGCTCTCCCAATGGGTGTTGGATGGGTGGGCCTCCCACCGATTACAGCCAGAAAGGCACATCGAAACAACCGCCAGCACGAGAACTGTCCTCTTCTTCATTGTGGCCACTTCCTCACTGTGATCCAACGACCGAGAAACGCCGACCGGGCATTGGATGGCGGTCCTTGTCGAGTGTGATCGTGTGGTCGCGAGTGATGATTTCGTCCTCACGATTCCAAGCACGCTCTTCATGCTTCCATTCAAGTTCCTGGCGGCGATCTGCAGTCTCCCAATCGATCCGCCGATCTCGGTCCGCAACCGTCCACTCCAAGGTCAATTCATAGAGTTGCTCGTACCGCGATCGGAAGTCGTTGGCAATGTTCAGAAACTCGGCCCGAGGGATAGAGCACAGAAGCCACGCACGGTCGCCGGCGCCCTCGTGCTCGAAGTACGCAGTCTCTTCCTGTAGATGGGCCAACAACGCCGGCATGACTGAGTCGAGGCCAACATTGAACACGTTGATGTCGCGATCCATCGGCGTTGAGTTGTGGGGCAGATAGTCCGGGCTTCGATGGGATGCATTCACCGCATGAACTAACGTGGGGCACGTGGGGCAGTCAGCATCTCGCTTCGCCACAAAGACGTGCACCTGATCACAGGAACCGCAATCTGAAGCGACTCTGACCTTGCGGCCATGAGCAAGTGCCTTGCGGCCACATGGCCCACAGTGACTTCGGGGAGCACAGTTCGCCAGATCGGTCTCGGACTGCAGGCATGCCGTGTTGCATGGGTGTTCCGCAGGAGTCTGCGCGGTTGCGGGCATCGGACTACCACAGTCGATGCACGTTCCACTATCCACGGTCGAGCTCGCTGACTGCCCTGTTGTACCGACATTCCTCGGCGCGAGTCGCTGCCGAATCTGATCATGGATGTCGTTCCGAGCGCTCTGAATGGCGTCACGCTCTGAGAGGTCCGAGCATGCGTCGTCGCTTCGCCCAACGAAGTAGATCGTGTTGTTCGACTGCGGCGTCAAGCCACGAACCCACTCAGGAGCATGGGGCCGATCGTGGACAGGCGAATGCGGTGCCGCGGCAGCCGTAGTGGACGACGCCATGACCCATTTGGTAGAGCACTGTTTCTTAGCGCAACCGACGAGGGCGACTGTTCCCAAGCCCACAGCGAGCATCACGCACTTGATTCTCTTCTTCACGGTATGTGATCTCCGGTTTCGTTGATGGTCCACGTTGGGTGGATTGGTCTATCGCTTGGGTCGGTCGTAGTAGTCGTACACGATTTCAGTACCACCTTCGCCAGATCGCCAATCCAGTTCAGTGTCCTGAATGCGTGCTTCCCATTCGATACGACGCTGACGGTCGGATCGATCTCGATCTCTGCTCTCTTCGAGTAGTGCTTCGTAGGTGCCGCGGAAGTTCGCGACAAGCCCTTCGTAGTGAGCGCGGGGGATCGAGCAGAGAATCCAACACTTGTAGGACTGCCACTCATCTCGGCCCTCTGCAAATGGGCGACCGTAGGCATCCTCACCTTCATGGACATTCCACTTCTCGAAGTAGACTTCCTCTTCGTTGACGTGAGCCAGCATGGCTGGCATGGCAGACTCGACACCAATGTTGATCATCGATAGGTCTCGTCCCTGAATCGTCCCGTAGTACGGCCAGAGTGGCTGATGCCACAAGTAGGCCGATTGGCCTTGCCCACCGTTGGAATACGCAGCAGCAACTGCGATCTCCGTCGGGCAGGAGGCGCATGATGGATCGCGGCGCGACTCAAAGGCGTGCACTGCGCCACAACTGCAGCACTCACCCGCGAAGGTCACAGGAATCCCCGCATCGACCGCATGGGATGTGCAAGACACACAGCGATCGTGTGAGGCTGAGTTCGGCCAGGTGGTCGAGCCGCTTCGTAGGCATGCTTCATTGCACGGCTGCTGAACCGGCATTGCCGCCATGGGGGGGAGTTGCGTTCCGCAGTCGTAGCAAGTGCCTACATCCACGGTCGATCGAATCGTTTGGGAAGTCATTCCGAAACTACGCGGCGACAGCCGCTGCCTGATTTGGTCATACACATCATTGCGGGCGCTTTGGACGGCGTCTCGCTCGTCCATGACCGTGAATCCCACACGCGTGGCCGGTGTTCGGTTTCGTTGGTCATGGTGCCACTCGCCATCTTTGAGCCATTCGCGATGCGCGTCGGGTGTGTGGCTCCGGCCAATGAAGAACACGTAGTCTTCCGACATCGGCATGAGGCCCTGCACCCAGGTGGGCGCGTCCGGTGTCGAGGGCTTTGCAGCCTGAATGGCTCTGGATTCGTGCATCCGCCAGTTCGATCCACAACCAGACAGCCCTGCCCCGATCAAGGCCGCTGCAGCCATGGGAAACACGCCGCTCCAGGGAGTTCTCTTCACGTCAGTTCGCTCCTCTCGCTGGCCGCGGCGACCGCGGCGCTCCGCTCGGTTGATCTCTCATGCCGGGCCGCCTCTCTCGGCGCGCACCCCGACCTTCGGAAGTCAAGGGAGACAACGGAAGCAGCGATACACACGGTGGGGTGAGATGTTTTTCACACAATGCCGTAAGTGGCTACGTGGCACCATGTTGCGAATGACACTTTCTTGGCGGTCAGCCGGCAAGTGCCGCGAGGACGTCCCTCACGACCCAGGACATTGCCCGCTGGGCCGCCTCGGTCCGGCTGGCCGCGTGCGGCAACAACACCGCATTGGGCCGGTCAAGAAGCGCCGCGCCCGCTGGGATAGGCTCCACTTCGTGTACATCCAGTATGGCCCGCATGTGGGGGCGTTCACCAAGAAGGTGCGCCAAGGCATCTCCGTCGATCACACACCCGCGGCTCGTGTTGATCAGGAGCGCGTGGTCTTGGAGCACGTGTAACTGCGAGGCCCCAAGGAAGTGATGATTGCTCGCCCGACCATCCACATGCAGGCTCACAATGTCACTCGTCTCAAGCAGTGGGTACAGCGGCAGTTCTATGGCCCCGTGACGATCGGAAACATGAACCTCGATGACGTCGTGATACTGAACCCTACACCCAAGAGCGGCTGCGACCTGGGCGACCCGCCGGCCGATCCTTCCCATTCCAATGATCCCTAGCGTGCACTCGCTGAGTTGCGTCGGAGCCATCGCGATCCGTCTCGCGTCAGCCCACGCTGTGCGACTCAGGCCACCTGCCACCGCTGATGGTAGTGGTCGAACAGCACTCAAGAGGATTGACGCGACATACTCCACAACCGCCTGGCGATTCGCATCCGGCGTATGAACCACCATGATCGACCTGGCGGCACACGCCTCCAAATCGATGTTGTCCAGCCCTGTACCGCCACGTCCAACAACTCGCAGGCAGGGTGCCCGGCTCAGAAGTTCCTGATCGACCTTCGTGTAGGTTCGGACGACGAGTGCATCGGCATCCGCCAACTCGCTCGCAAAGCAACGATCGTCAATAGTCATCTGGACCACAGCGGCACGCTCAGAAAGCCAGGCAATGGCCTCCTCGGTCAGGGGCTCTGTGACGATTATTTTTGGCGGAGAGGCCATGGGGCACTACTCTAGAACAATACGGTCCTCCGACCGTCACTCCAGAGGGGCTCCAATGATCGCCATGTGTAGGCCGAGCGAGAATCTCTCTTTCGGAGCGTTCACACGCTCATAGGGGACTTGCATGCCCAACGCGTTTCCAAGCACGATGCAGGAGTGGATTGTCGCCCGGCTGGAAGCTGGTGCTGATGGCCGAGCAGACGTCGCCAGCCACATCATGGATGTCTACAGCGGCGCACTACAAGTCTACTGGCTCGGGTCCTCCTTTCGCACTCCGGACGAAGAAGCCGCAGACGTCATCGCAGGTTTCTTTGCCGATCGCCTCTCGCGTGAGAACTGGATTCGAGCATGGCCGTCGAGCGGCCTTCGTCTCCGCCGATGGCTCATGAATGGGCTGCTTATGTACTTGCATGAGCAAATCAGATCGGCAAACCGAACTGCCCGTGTCCCCAACCCCACGTATGTGCCGAACAACTGCGAGTCAGACGCAGTCGTTGCGTATGAACGAGCTTGGGCCAAGCAGCTTGTAGCCAATGCATGCCTCGAAGCTTCACGTCGGTGTGACGCGGCAGGCCTGAGAGAGCACTGGGATGTGTTTCATCGCCACTACCTACTCGGCGATTGCTACGGCGACATTGTCCGATCTACCAAGGTGACAGCGAGGCAAGCCGAAGTGCGGTGCCGCGCCGCCCGTTCCAGGTTTGTTTCGGCACTCCGGGAATCACTCAGGCAGGACGGCGCCCATGAAGATGAACTTGACGATGAGATCCGATCGTTGATGGAGGTGTTGGGATGAACCCAGAACCAAGCAAACTGAACGATCCTGCGGCCCGTAATCTTCTGAAGCTCGCAATCTCCGACATTGAAGATCCACTTGCCAGTATTTTCGACGATGTGGCTCGCACCGGCGAGGAGGCGTTGCGCTCCGTGCTCGACAGGTCATTGGAATCACCTGGTCAGGCTGAGACAGGTCTGCTCCACGGCGATGCCACCCTTGACCAGTTGATTGCATGGAAAACGAGGGCAAAGCTCGCATGGCAAGCTTCTGATGACGCGGATGCCCGCGGTGCGGCGCTCTTGCTGTACCTCCTATGTATTGCCGCCGCGCTCGCGCATTATGGGCAAGAAATCAGCAGCCTTCCACGCGAAGACGTGGAAGAACACTTCATCGCAATTGCCGGCGCACTGCCACCACGGTGGGAGCGCATGATTACGCGAGCCTTGTATCACGACTGAGTTTGCCTCGGTTGGACCACCGAATGTCGAATCTGGTGTTGGACGCTGATTCTGGATATGCTGGTGCCATCGGGGCTGACTTCGCCCCCAAGGGGACATCCGGGGATGCATTCCGACTCACAGCCAAGACCCGCCATCATCTCCGGAGCGATATCGCGGTCCATGTCTGGCGTTCGAGGGCGCCTGAGAGCTGGGCAGCAGTTCGGCCCATTTGTACTTGAGGCCGTCGTCGGGAGTGGCGCGCAGGGCACAGTCTGGCAAGCAATCCAGCACCAGCCACTCGAGCGAAGGGTTGCCATCAAGATTCTAGATCCAGCACACAATTCAAAGACTCTGCTGCAATGCTTCCGGGACGAGCAGGAATCACTCGCTCGCCTCGACCACCCGAACATCGTGACGATCTTTGACTCGGGGATCACAGAAGCCGGTCAACTCTGGTACACCATGCCCCTCATTGCGGGCATGACGCTCGATGAGTACGCCAAGGCGAAACGCCTGACTGCGCGACAATGCGCTGAATCGGCCGCCACCATTGCAGACGCGATTCAGTATGCGCATGACCACGGCCTGCTGCACCGCGACGTCAAGCCTCGCAATGTTTTGGTCGATTCCAAGGGTCTTCTTCGGGTTATCGACTTTGGGCTCTCCAGAGCTCGTGTTTGCAAAGACTCCGGGGGCGATGCCTTGGTTATTGGGTCGCCCTCTCACATGCCGCCGGAGCAAGCGACCAGACAGCCTGTCGATGAGCGGTCCGAGGTCTGGGGTGTCGGTGCCACGCTCCTTCACTTACTCACCGGAGTGCCTCCGCGAGATGTTGAAGGATTGCCGATCGGCCCAGTTCTTGACGCCATCGCCACCCAGCCGATCGCAGTGCCAAAGTCAATCCCAAACGAACTCCGGGCTGTCCTGCAAAGAGCGATCGCCATGAGCCCTCGCCAGCGGTATCAGTCCTGCGCGGAACTCGCATGTGACTTGCGACGATACGTCGACGGAGTTCCTACCGCAGCCGCTGGCGGCGGAGCCATCAAGTGGGTTCGCTCGACGTTCGCTCGACGTCCAGCGTTGGCGATCGTCGCAACCATCGCCATACTTGGGCTGCTCGGTGGCTTGACAATTACAGTCTCTCTGCTTGGAACCAGCCGTGAAGCTTTGTCCAGAGCCGCGCAATCGCTCGCGCTCACAACGCTCACCGCAGCAACTGGCGCAAGCCAAGTCGGCGACTTCACGACCGCGTGGCACCATCTCCACCTCATTCCCGAACACCTTCGCGGTTGGGAGTGGAATCTTCTGCATGATCACATCGATGGCCAGCAGCGGGTTGTCTCAAGCCTGCCGGGCGACGTTCTCTCATTGGCGGTGCACCCAAACCGCCCGCTGCTCGCTGCAGCAGCCACTGACAGCATCCGAATTGTCAACACCCACACCGGCGATACCACGTTGATTGAAACCGGACTCGATGGACCGGCGTGGTGGTCTGCTGAATGGTTGGCAGGACACAATTTCGCCGTTGGCGCGAACACAGGCTGGCTTTGTGTCATCGACACGGATACTGGCGCGCACAACATGGCTCACTTTGGCCACAGTGTCCTGGGACTCGCCCGGATCGACGACTCAACGCTCGCCATTTCCGTTGGTGGCGATGTACACATCATCGACGTGTCGACCCTGGAGACCAAGGCGACTCGGGCCATCACGAACGGTGAGATCTACTCCATGATGCGTGACGGTGATGACCTGCTCGCAGGTGATTCCAATGGCGATGTGTTCCGGTTCTCTGCGTCGCTGTCCGGGCCCGTCGTATCGGTTCCCGTTCATCGGGGCGCCGTACTTCGACTTGTTCCCGACCCAGGCAGCGATCGAATCGCTGTGACAGGTCGCGATCACACTGCCGCCATCATTGACGCCAAGAGCCTGTCGGTGCTGGGTAGGCTCAAGGGTCACCGCGCCGCCGTTTGGGACGCCGCCTGGGTCACCGCAAACACCCTCTTGACGTCTTCCGCCGACTACGCCATCCGCGAATGGGATCTTGACAGCCTGCAAACCCGGAAGCAGTGGTCAAGCCCCCAGGAGCATGTGTGGTCGCTTGCCCGCGCCAAGAACGGGCAACTTTGGTCGGGTGGCCATGATGGGACCATCCGAGTGTGGGCTGGACGAGGTGCGATCAAGCCTACAGACAGCCCTGTTACCTCGTTGCAGTGGTCGCCGCATGGGCAGACCCTCATTGCCGCCAGCGATGGCGAGATCTTCACGATCGCTGAGGGCACAGTACGATCGCTTGAATCGGCGCCCATTGATGCCAGATTCGCCCACTGGACCAACAACACGCATGCTTGCATCATCAGCCAATCAGGGGAGGTTGTCGTCGTTGACACCTCGGCAGACAAAGCCCTGGTGAAACATCATCTGGCTGTAGGCCCCATCACGACTGCCGATGTCTGTGGCGAGTCGCTCATCGTGGCATGCGAAGATGGCAACCTGCTCAGCGTGTCAATGGAAACCGGACTTGTCTTGGCGCAAACCCCCTCCAACGAGTGTCACACGGACGGTGCTGCCTCAGAACCGCGACAATTCACCGCCATTTCAATCTCGCCAGACGGCCAATACGTTGCTGCGGGGGTCTCACTTCATGGAATGTGCCTCTTATCGCTTCCCAATCTTCACACCGTTACTTCGACAAACAGTCCAATCAGAGAGACCCACAGTGTGCGGTGGTCGCCCGATGGACGCAGGGTGCTGGCTTGCGGATCAGAGCGTCCCGGGAACATTGCCATGTTTGACGTACCAAGTATGGATGCCGAAGCAACATTTGAGTCACACAGAGGTATTGCCAGCGACTGCGGTTGGCATTCCAGATTGAACCGGTTTGTATCCGTTGGCCACGACGGGCAAACGTACATCTGGAATCCGGATTCGCCCATTCCCACGCTATCGATCCTCGACAAGCCTGGAGTGAGGTTTACATGCCTGTCCATCAGCCCCACGACGGGCCAAGTGGCCGTGGCCGCTGACGATGGGACGGTCCGACTGGTGCCGCGCGGGCCATTTGATCCGTCACTTGAATCGGACTGAGCTGGCAGCACGAACACCGGCCAACTCCTCCCAACAGCCTGCAGTGGGCCGTCATCTGAGAAGTGCAACTGCACCCCACTTCGATCCGTGAACGGCTTCCGACGTGTAGACAGTGCGAAACCCAAGGTCTGTGGCAGTGACCGGCTCCGGATCGACTAACCCACAAACAACAACCCAGTCTCAATCGCCTGGGCAGGCAGCTGAAACACCGCGACGGCCGCTTCGGCATATCGATCGAGTTGGGGTTGATACCGCTGCCTGGCCGTCTGCTGCGCTTCCGCTGTTCCCACCCACCCGGTCTTGAAGTCAAAGATGGCGGCTTTGGTAACGAAACCGGCGGCGTCCCGGCCAAGCACGAGACGGTCGATTCGGCCTCGGATGACACCGGCTGCAGTTTGCACCAGCAAAGGATGTTCGGGAATCGCTTCGAGTGTGTCCGCCTTCCAAGCACCATGCGCTTCCCGCCGCAGCGCGGCGCCGACCGGACCGCCCAGTGACTCCATGAACCTTGTCTGCAATGCTGCCCGCAAGTCGCTGCCAACCGGCCGACCAAGTTGCAGCGCCGCTTCGTCGAAGGCCTGCTCAAGCGCTGCCTCATCCGGTGGGCCATCATCGAGCCACCGGACCAATCGGAAGAGTTCATGCAAGATCACGCCGTCTCGCCTGGCGCGGCCCGGCACCAGCGGCCAGCGATCTGCGATGGATCCTGTCTGTTCGTGCCATGACGGCGCCACAATGGCCGGCGCCTCGCTCACGCGGATTTGGACCCTCGACACCGGCTCCGGTGTGGGTGGGGACCCGCCGCCACCGATTGCCTGAAAGCCGTTGCCGGATCGTGTCCAAAACGGCTCGTGCGTCGGTGTGTCAATGTGATCCATCGCCTGGCAGTAGTCACGATTGAGATCATCGACCGCCGCGCGGAGAAACGTCGCGGGCGTCAACTGCTCATGAGGGTCCTTGTCCGAGGGCCTGAAGACCAGATGCAGGCCTGTGCGTGGTCGTGTGATCGAGACATAGAGAAGCGACAGCGAATCGGCCAAACTCGCGGCCCAGCTCTGGTTCTGAAACGCCTCAAACACAGGCGCGTGCGCCCGCTGCGTCTCAGAGATCTCGGGGGCAATTGCCAGCGGCGGTGCGAGTGGGTCTGCCGAGAACGGAAAGCACGGCACTCGCCTGGCTTGTGCCATCGTTCGGTCGAGCCATGGAAGCACGACTTCATCAAACTCAAGACCCTTGGCCTTGTGCTGCGTCATGACTCTCACCGGCGCATCACTCGGCGCGCCGAATCCAGTCTGCTCGATAGCGCGTACAAAGTCCATGGTGTCACGCAGGCCAGCACGCCCCCACTCGGCCGCACGCTCCGCCACCAGCCGCAGGCTGAATTGCCCTCTCGCATCGCAGAACTCTCCCCCCTGGCGGGCAAGCGTCGCCACCATCTCACCAATCCCACCCTCGGTGATCCTGGAGCGGATGCCGAGCGAGACACGCTCCAAGGTTGCGTCACGCTCCTGCCTGGCAATCGTCTCCAGTGGCTGCAGTCCAACCATTGGGCCGAACGGCGAGTGCGATACGCGAAAAGCCGCAGCACGATCCCCGGGGTGCGAGCCGCATCGCAGAACGTCAAGCATCGCCGCGACGGCCGGAACGGATGCGGAACCGCCCGCCCCCTCCTCGCTGATCTGCACACCACGAACTCGAAGTTCGTGCGCAAGGTCCGACACCTGGCCGTTGGTCGGACACAACACGCCGACCCCGACACCAGCCGCGGCGCGTGACTCAATGATGTCCGCCACACACTGCAGGTGTTCGTTCTCGTCTTTCGGCGAGAGCCAGGCCGCAACATCCCCGACCAGATCGGTTCTCGCCGAGGCGTGGGTTGGGCAGTGCCATCCAGACCGTACTTCAGCTACGGGGCCACCGGGATGCACGCTGGGCAGACCCGCTCGCTGCATGACCACATCGGAAACAGCAGGTTGGCCGACCGCTGCGCCGTCAAGCGCAGCGTTGATGTCGATCGCGCCGAATGTCTCGTTGACAAAGGCCATGATTTCGGGCGCCGATCGGTAACTTTGAGCAAGTTCATCTGTCCCAAGCTGCTCGCCGCCAGCCTGCTTGACCGATCTGAGAACATCCGGCGTGCCGCCACGCCACGCGTAGATCGACTGCTTTGGATCGGCCACGACCAGCAGGTGCCGTGGCGCTTCATGCGCACCTTCGCCTGCAAAGATCTCTTCAATGACCGGCTCGATCACCTTCCACTGGGGAACCGATGTGTCTTGAAACTCATCAAGTGCGAGGTCGCGAATCGTTGCGTCGAGCCGCCAGGCCAGCACATCCGCGCCCACTTCACTGAGCAGATCGGCCTGCACGAGTTGTTCGGTGATGTCCGCGTAGTCGTACTGACCAGTGGACCGCTGATGCCGCCGGTACTCCGCATCGATGGTGCGGAGCAGATTGGCCCAGACTCGCACGCGAAGCCGCGCCCTTCGCATCAGATCCGCCCGGGCGTGGGCAATGATCGGC
>CAZSSV010000009.1:0-20042 GCA_964609425.1 uncultured Isosphaeraceae bacterium
CTCGAAGGCCGCCGTTGCGTGCTTTTTACTGAACTTCTCACCCGCGGCGACGGCGCGCACGATCAGCGCTTCCAGCACCTCTCGCCACTTGGACGTGCGGACCTGCTCAATGACCCGGTCGCGGGCCGTCACCCAAGCCTTGGGTTCCGTGCCGTCCTTGTTCAGCGGCAGCTCCGCCAGTTGAAGCGATGTCACCGCCGCAGCCAGATCCGCCTTCGTCTGCCAGGCGGCGGTCGGGCTGATGGCGTCATCACGGCACCCTTCCAACCAGTCCCAGGCCGGCGCCGAGCCGTCTGGGCACTGGCTGGCGCTCCAAAGCGAGCGAAGCCCACCACCTTGCGCGGTGTCCCAAATGGTGCCGATCATGGCCCCATGGGGAGACCCCTTGAGGATCTCCCCCTCGGCCTCCATGGCCAGCGCCTGCAGTTCATCCTCGCCGCACCGCGCAAGCCACGTGTCAATCGCCTCGCGTTGCAGCCGCTCCAATGCGGGCCGGTCGGCGATGGTCCATCCCTCGGGCAGTCCCACATCATCCGGGAAGGCCTTGGCGAGACGATGGAAAACGCCGTCCAGCGTGCTGATCTGCAGCCGATCGAGCGAGCGGACACACTCTTCAAGGACGATCTGCAACTCCTCACACCGCGCGGGCGGATCTACGCCGATGCTCTCTTGAAATCCCGCAAGCAGTGTGGGGTCGGCCGCGCCTTCGGCCAGGTGGGCCAGGATTCGCTCCTGAATCTCACCTGCCGCCTTCCTGGTGAAGGTCGCCGCCAGAATGCCAGTCGCACCGGCATCGCCCGCAACGCGCAGATGCGCCACCATCCATCCGATCACTCGGTTCGCAAGACTGTAGGTCTTCCCACATCCTGCATTGGCTTCAATCAGCAGTCCCGGCTTCTTCATGGCAGTGACGCCTCAGCTACCGCGAGCAATCGTCCCTGGGACACCGTTCGAACGATCTTCGCAGCCTCCAGCTCGGCCTCGTCGAGATCGGCTTGGGTCCAGTCAGCGATCGCAATGCGGCACTGGGATTCCTGTGGCGGCACCAAGACATACCCGAGGCCGTGACTGGGCACATCAATACCGATGGATCGAAGCAGCACGCGATACAACGGCAGTTGCAGATCCATCCACCCATTCTTCGTGCGATGCACCTTGTTTGGATCAATCGGTTTTCGCCCACTCTTGTAGTCGAGTGCCTGATAGCCGTGCGTCTCGTGCAGATCCACGCGGTCGATGCGTCCCGTGAGGTAGAGGCCCTCATCTTCGGGAAACATCGGCCACGGCGAATCGGAGAACTTCG
Organism: uncultured Isosphaeraceae bacterium; assembly: GCA_964609425.1. Classification (GTDB taxonomy): domain Bacteria; phylum Planctomycetota; class Phycisphaerae; order Phycisphaerales; family SM1A02; genus UBA12567. The sequence continues at coordinate 1,304 of CAZSSV010000009.1, forward strand.
GCGGACCAAAGAAGTGTTCGACCTGATGAATGCGCCACCCAGCCGATGCTCGCGCTGCCTGCACGCGCGCCAGCGCGCTCAATCGATGCCGCGCCATGGCGACCTGCAGCCGAACGCCGGGGGCGACAACGCTTCCAAATGTCGTCTTGATGTGTTGATTCAACGCGTGGTCCATGTCGGTGGCGACGCGCTCCGCGTCGGTCGTCGGCACATCGCGGTCAAGTTCCTCACGCCCCCACCGCTCGAGACTGTCGTGCAGCATGGTTCCAAAGCCCATCGCATCGAGTTGGTACCCAAGCACGACATCCTGCGCCTTGATGCGAGCATCGCGCTCGATCATGAACGTGTACGGATCTTTGATGAACCGGCTGAACGAGGTCACCGACATCGATCGAATGATTGGTTCACCGCTCGGCATTGGATGTGGATCAAACTGGCACTCACGATCAACGATCGTGCGGCGGGCAGCGAGCGTGGGCGCACCTTCCGACCCCCTTGGACCAATGATCGACAACACCCGCTCGGCGAGCGTGACTCCAGAGGCGCGCAGCAGCAATCGACTCGGTGGAAGTGGCTCCCCATCGCTTGCCTTTCGAGCGCACAACAGCCGAACGTCGCGGCCGCTCTGCAGCATGGCATGCAGCAGAAACGCATCCCGCGCTTCCCGGGCGCGGCGATCGGGAAGGCCCAGTGCCCTGCGGCTTGCATTGGGCAACCAGGCATCGACACCAATCGGCGCCGGAATCGTGCCCTCGTTGAGCCCGGTCACGATGAGATGGGGCGCATCATCGAGATGCGCGTCCAGCCAGCCGATGACATCAAGACCTCCGGTCCTCCCATGCTGCATGACGGCCATGCGCTCAAGTTGCCTCAACACCAGCGTCAGTGCGTCACACGCTGCGGTTGGGTCGCCTGGTGGGTGTTCGTGCAGTTCCGTCAGCACTTCGTGCAATGCTTCGAATGTGCGGGCTGTGGTTTCCTGAATCGGCTCGCCATCGTCAAAGACTTCGGTCAGCAGTTGCAGCAGCACCCCCGCCCAATCAGCAAGCGGCCGTGGTTGCATCAGTGGATGGGTGATTCGAACCAGCGGCTGGACAACTGCGTGCGCCTCTGTTCCCTCAACGATGTCGGGTAGGCACTCAATAGGACCGGGCACGTGGGTGCGCCACATGGCATCCCACTTGGTGACAGGATCTGGCACGCCCTGCCGAAGCAACCAACCCGTGAAAGCCGGATGACGTATGAGCGCCGCAAGGGCGGCCGCCGACCCCGACTCTGCCACATCACGCAGCATCGCAATGCACCGGCCGAGGGATGACTGGTCGAGCGTGTCGCCTTCGAAGTGCTCAAGTGGTATCCCTTCCGCCAGTGCTGCACCTCGCAGTGGCCCCAACAGTGACTCGTCGGGCACAACGAGGCGAACCTCACTGGAACCAATACCGCCGCCATCTGGATTCATTGCGGCAATGTGTTCGAAGGCAACAGCGATCTGATCTTCGGTCTGCGCCGCCACATCCACGTGGTCGATGTCGATGGCGTGCTCGCACCACGCGTCTATATCGACGGTGCCATCGGGGAGAAACGTGTCACCGATGCCGGACTCGTCACCATGCACGATGTTCTCAACGCGGATGCCGCCCTTGGCAATCATGTTCAAGACGTGTCGGAGGCGGGGTGGCAGATCGGCTGACACCATGGTGATCTGATCAAATCCATGTAGATGCAGGCGACCCTCGTCGATGGCCCTCCGGTGCGCCGCGTCGCGGTCATCGAGCCCTTGGGCGGCAAGACGAGCCACCATCGTCTCGTGCAATCCCGCAATGATCGACCACCTGGCGGAGTCAACCGGCACACATGCCACCTCGCATCTCGACACCACCTCATCAGGCGTCATGAACGCTGCGGAAAGTTCTCGCGACACGCCCGCGAGCCGGTTGCCCAGCGCGTGCGACTCTGCCACGGACATCGGGTCACCATGACCAAGCAGGATGAGCCGGTCCGTCTCATCCAGCCCCCGGACTGCATCGAGCCACGCCATGTCACTGGCCAGTCGACTGGCCATTGTTCGCCGCGGCACAATGATGTGATCGAGCAGCGATGCTGGCGTCAGCAGTACCGGTGGTGTCAGGAGATCCGAATCAGTCACATCAAGCAGGCACACTTCGAGGCATCGAAGCGCCCGTGAGGTCGGAAGCATGACCACGGTCCGCGAGAGGTCAACCACACCCTCAGCCCGCTGCTGGTCGGCCAGATACCTTGCCAGCGCATGCAGGAGATGGTTGTTTGACCCCAGAAACCGCCGCTCGATCATGGGGCGAAGCATACCAGCCGCCCCACTCACCGCATGGTGGCCGGTGTGCGGATCTCCTCGACCAATTCCTGCACCTCGGTGGGCGGCGGCGGGTTGAGCAGCGCAACCGGGATGGCGACGGTGAAGTTGATGAGCATGCCAACCAGCCCGATACCCTCGGGTGAGATTCCGAGCCACCAACCGTCGCTGGTGCCGCCCAGAAACTTGAACCAGATGATGTAGCCACTGGTGAACCCAATGCCGCAGACCATCCCGGTCACGGCGCCCCGCGCATTGAATCGCTTCCAGAAGATTCCCAGCAGCAGCGCCGGAAAGAATGAACTTGCCGCAAGACCGAATGCAAACGCCACGACGGCAGCGACGTAGTCGGGCGGCCAGATACCGAGCAGCCCCGCACCGATGACAGCCCCGGCCGCCGCCAGCCGCGCCGCGCGTAACTCGGACCGCTCTGAGATACGAGGATGGAGCACCCGCTTCACCAAGTCATGACTGACGGCGCTTGAGATCACCATGAGCAGCCCCGCCGCAGTCGAAAGAGCGGCTGCTAACCCCCCCGCTGCTACCAGCGCAATCACCCAGTCGGGCAGCCCAGCGATCTCTGGATTGGCAAGCACCATGATGTCGCGGTCGATGTACAGTTCGTTCTCGCCTGGCACTTCGTTGTTGGTGAGGACGCGTTGGCCGTAGCGGCCCTGAAGTTCCATGTTCGCGGTTGGTCCGGTCGCAAAGGCGGGCGTGCCTTCGAACGCCGGGCCTGGCGCGACTTGGATTCGGCCATCGTCATTGCGGTCCCGCCAGGCGACCAATCCTGTGTCCTCCCATGTCTTCAGCCATCCAGGCGCGTCGGCGTAGGCCACATTCGGCACCGTACTGAGCATGTTGGTGCGGGCAAAGACGGCGATCGCCGGCGCCGTCGTATAGAGGATCGCGATGAAGAGCAGTGCCCAGCCGGCGCTGCTGCGAGCGTCCCGCACATGCTTGACGGTGAAGAATCGGATGATGACGTGTGGCAGCCCGGCGGTGCCCAGCATGAGCGCTCCGGTGATACAGACGACGTCAAGAATGTTGCGTTCATAGCCCGTGTACGTGCTGAATCCCAGATCCACCAGCATGCCATCCAGTTTTTGCAGAAGCCCCACGCCGTCTTCGCCCGCACTGCCAAGCGCCAACTGTGGCACCGGGTTTCCCGTCACCATGAATGCGAGAAACACGGCTGGGATCGTGTACGCGAAGATAAGCACGCAGTACTGCGCGACCTGCGTGTACGTGATGCCTTTCATGCCGCCCAGCACGGCATAGAAGAACACGAGTCCCATGCCGATCATGACACCGAGCGTGATGTCGACTTCAAGGAACCGGCTGAACACCACGCCGACACCGCGCATCTGCCCGGCGATATAGGTGAAGGACACAAAGATAGCGCAGAGCACTGCGACCAACCGCGCCGTCTGCGAGGCGTACCGATCGCCCACGAAGTCGGGCACGGTGAACTTTCCGAACTTTCGAAGGTACGGAGCCAGCAGCAGCGCCAGCAATACATACCCGCCGGTCCAACCCATGAGGTAGACCGAGCCGTCCATGCCGAGAAACGCGATCAGGCCCGCCATCGAGATGAACGATGCGGCGCTCATCCAATCGGCAGCGGTTGCCATGCCATTGGCGATGGGCGAAACGCCCTTTCCGGCGACATAGAACTCCCCAGTGCTTCGCGCCCGCGACATGACTGCCACGACGATGTAGATTGCGAACGTCAACCCGACGATCAAAAATGTCCAGCCCTGAATGCCCATGACTCAGTCGCGCTCCTCAACCCCAAAGCGCCGATCAAGCCGGTTCATGGCGGCGACATAGATGACAATGAGCAGCACGAAGACGTAGATCGACCCCTGCTGCGCGCACCAGAACCCAAGCGGGTACGTCGTGCCGGGCAACATCCACTGGTCAAGCCAGTCGGCCATCAGGATGCCGCAGCCGAAGGACACGAAGGCCCACACGGTCAGCAGCGCGGCAACGAGTTTCAGGTTCGCCCGCCAGTAGGCCCGGCGGCGATCGGAGGTGGTCATGGGGTCACTCTATCGGAGAACTGCCACACGCTTCACGTGGACGCGACCACGGCGCTGAGCCGATCCTCCGCGTGCTGTGGGACTTTGTTGGGGGGTGTTGTGCGGAAGGGGCGACACGCTACGTCAATCAAGAGGGATTCAAGGACGCACGAAGTCAGTAGTGCAATCGGTCCGGCATCGCCTGAAACTCTCGCCACACCTTCAACATTGAGGCGCGCTCCATCTCCAGAGCCGGCAACGCGCGGTCGGCGGCGGGCAATCTGACCGCTTCATAGATGGGCAGGTCGTCAAAGTCGCCATACTCCATGGCATCCCCAATAGTGGCCGCGTAGAAAATGGTGTCGAGCCGCGCCCACCAGGATGCGGCGTAACACATCGGGCAGGGCTCGCAACTCGTGTAAAGCGTGCACCCTGAGAGATCATGGGTGTCCAGCACGCTGCACGCCGCTCGAATGGCCGCAACCTCCGCATGGCACGTAGGGTCCTTCTCGACAAGCACGCGGTTGACGCCTTCCGCAATGACCTCGCCGTCACGAACGATGACACACCCGAATGGGCCGCCCGCTCGCTCCACAAGCGCCGTTTGGCGGGCGAGTTCAATCGCGCGAGCCATGAAATCATGATGTGCGTTCATCATTGCTCCCTTGTGCCGTCCATTGAATCGGCGCGACGTTGTCCCCATCCCGAGCGAGCCATCGGTCAGCACGGCAATGGTGGCGACTCGCCATGATGGTACTCCTGGTTTGAGCCACGCCTTGTGTCGTCAATGGGTTGTGGGCATGGCCGCGTCAGCGTGAAGCGCATCCGGCACGAGATCTCTCACCACACATGCCAGTGAAAGTGCCTGCTCGAGCAGGTCGGAGCCCCAGCATGGAATCGCCAGCGTCCGCAATCTGACGATGGCAGCAGTCTCGCTTGCGGGGAGCCTTGATCCGAGTACAGTCTTCGCTCGTTGCAGACGGCCAGGATGATGTTCACGCCCACTCCGCTGCCCCCAAGATCGTGTAAGCCCGTGACCCATTGGGCTACGCTGGCGGTGTACGCTGGACATCCAGCCCTGAGGGTGGTTGAATCTGCAGGAGGCTTTCATGCTCATATGTCTGCTGGTGCTGGCCGCGGGCGAACAGCCCACAACAGTGACCTTTGAACCACCGATTCGAATTCAGGCCGGCGGTACGCCGATCGACGTCACAACTGGGCATGCAGCACCCTGCGTCTACGACTTCGATGGGGACGGTGTGCGGGACCTTCTCGTCGGCGAGTTTGGTGACGGCGAATTCAAGGGCGAGGTTCATGTCAAGGGCGAAGGTGCCCACTCCTGGGCCAACGGGCGGGTCCGCGTCTATCTGAATCATGGGACGGACACGCGGCCGTCCTTTGATGCATGGACATACCTGGAGGCCGGTGGTGCGACCGCTGCGGTTCCAATCACCTGCTGCCTGTCATTCGTTCCTCAGTTCATCGACTACGACGGAGACGGAGTCACCGACATCATCAGCGGCTCCTACCCGGGTGACATGTACTGGTGGAAGGGACTTGGTGGTACCTCCTATCAGGCAGCGACTCGCCTCCTGAACAGTGAAGGGACCGTCCTGCTTCCATGGGCCCCGCTGCCCGAGAAGTACTGGGCCAAAGCCGGCAAAAAGACCCACACCATCTCGTCGATCACCGCCGAGTTGCATGACATGGATGGGGACGGAGATCTTGACCTCTGGATCGGGTCGCGGTCAGACGGCGCGTACACCATCGAAAACATCGGTACGCGCACCGCGCCAATCTGGTCGAGCCAGTGCAATCCGATGGTTGATTCGAATGGTGAGCAGATTGGAGGGTGGAGCACGGGGGGATCGAATATCCACTGGGCCGATTGGGACGCTGACGGCCTCAGTGATGTGGTGTATGGAAGCGAGGATGGAGCGGTCCGCTTCTGCCGAAACTCAGGCGAGGAGCACCAGCCTGTGCTTGACCCACCCGTCACGTTGATCCCCGCCATGGGTTATGCACCTCCGCCGGACCACCAAACCAAAGCTGATAGAAGTGGATCGCGATGCAAGGTGCATGTGGTGGACTGGGACGGAGACGGTTTGAATGATCTGCTGGTGGGTGACTATGGATCCATCGCCAGGCGCATCAGGACACTGACGCCAGAACAGGTGGATATGAAGGCGAAGCTCGACACAGCGATCTCGGCCGTGAGCATGGAGGCGATGCCACTCTGGAACGCTGACCTCCCCCTGAACGAGGCGCAGAAAGAGCGATTGGAAGGTCTGGACGGACGATTGGATGCGCTCTACGAAGCGTCTTTGGAGTATGAGGAGTATGACTACGAGGCCCACGGATGGGTGTGGTTGTACAGGCAACAACCGGTTTCGATCGCCGCGCCGGTCACCGGCCAAACCGACTGAACGGCGCCACCACACAACTCACAGTCGCCGCAGTGTGATCCATGATGCGCCAGCTGACCCCATTGCGGGTCGCTGCGGCTCAGGCATATGAGTGCAGACCACTGATGGTGAAGTTGATGATGATCCAGTTGAAGATCATCACGATGCAGCCGATGAGCGCGAGCCACGCCGTCCACAACGCCTTGTCCTTGACCTTGAGCCGCACATGAATGAGCAGCACGAAGATCAGGAAGGTATTGAGCGCGAACGTCTCCTTGGGGTCCCATCCCCATGGGCGGCCCCATGAGTGATCGGCCCAGATCGCGCCCATGACGATGCCCGCCCAGAGGAGGATGAAGGACAGTTCGACGAGCACCATCGTTGCGCCGTCGAGTACCTGCCCGAACGTCGTGGACCGTGCTGTGATGGCCGTCGTGCCGTCGGGGCGAGGCGCCATCAGGAAGCCGGCGCCGCCCGCGCGAGCATAATCGCTGTCTGCATTCACCTGGCCGGTGACGACTTGCACAAACCGGCGCAGAAGAAAGAGGCCCGCCGTCATCGCGGCGAGGAAGATCAGGACGTAGGAAAAGATGATCACATTGGTGTGGATGTGCAGCCAGATGTCGTGCAGCACTGGCATCTTGTTGCCAATGGCGGGATTGAGGTGCACCGGATAGAGGCGGGCCGCCATCAGCGCGACCATCGAACAGATTGCGGCACCAAGCAGGAAGAGCCCCTTCATCCGGGTCCGCCGGATGATGAACTCCATGATGAGTGCGAAAACGCAGCTGTACCAGGCGCTTGTCGTCACCGCCTCAAACATGTTGGTGTTGGGCCACCGGCCTGAAACATAGGTGCGCAGAACAACAGATGTCGTCTGCAGACCAAAAGCGAGAAGGAACGTCAGCAGCCCGACCCAGAAGGCACCTGGCCACCGATACACCACCCACATCAGCAGAACTGCGACAGCCAGCACAAAGAAGATCCAGCCCCATGTAAACCCATCCCACTGGAAGTACAGACTCTCGGCGCGGAGCCGCGCAGCCGATGGATAGACGTCCGGATTGACCGATCGCAACGCGCCAGCAAGGCGTTCGGCAGCCGAGTTCACGCCTGAAACTTCGCCCTGAAGCCACGCCCCCTGCAGGTCAGCCCAAGCCTCTGCAACGGGCGACGCTGCATCGTGAGCCGACACATCTCCGATTCTGCGCCAGGGCAGGCTCTCCGCTTCCACGCCGGTCGGAGGAACCAGCATGAGTTCGCCACGAATGACTTCCGGCCGCGCGACCATGAGCGACGTGTCGATGGCCTGTACCGGCTTGGCAAACCGCATGACATCGGTACGCATGGTGCCGAGCATCGACTGGACGTCGGGATGCTGCAGGAATGCCCGTGGGGCGAGGCCATGATCAATGAACCGGTCGAGCCGATCATCGCTCGCGATCGTTGGCCGCGCCCCGCTGTCACGCAGGGCACGCGCGATCTCGACCCGGACGAGCTTGTTCTTGACGTAGTGGAGATCCTGATCAACCCAAACACCCGGCCGCAACATGATGTCGAGCATGGCGATGCGGGGCTCGAGCCCACCAGGCCTGCGAGGCCCACTGATCCAGTTCATGGTGTCCCGCGCGAACGACTCAAAGCTCTTGAGCCGGCCATCCTGCCACACGGACACTTCGTCAAGCGGTGAGAGATCGACGGATTCGTAGAACGTCGGTGGATCATCTGGACCGGCAACCGCAGACGCCGCGACCATCACGGAGAGCAATAGTGCTGTGAGCAGCTGAATCATGCCGTGGCTCCCCCACTGGCGTACACCGACAGTGCCGCCTTTCGCTTGAGCATGGGCTTGACATAGAAGGCGTAGATCATGCCGATCACGCTCAACACACACCCCGTGAGCATCGTCCATACGCCGTTGCGATTGCCGACACCCAAGACGGTGAAGTTGCGTCCAGCGGACGGTACGCCGCCTCGCGATCCACTTGGATCGGGCGGGTCCCACTGAGACTGGAAGAACCACAGTCCCTCGCGGGGCTTCGGGTCATTGACGCTGACTTCGACTTGCTCGACGTCGCCGTCCTTGCCCTCAAAGCGAACCTGACTGTGCCAGTTGAGCACGCTGCTGATCGATCCGGTGAACCCGCCAACGTGGGAGGCAATGCGAAAGCCGTCCAGTGATACGTCAGCCGGAAGCGGGCTGCTTCGGCGAGACAGCATCATCTCGATCAGCCGGCCGCCCGGAAGTTGGATCATGGTCGGGGCATACTTGAACCCAATGACAGCCTCTTGCATCGACTCAAACGGATAGTGGTGCATCGGAAGCCACGCGACCTGGTCGACCGACCCGGGCACGACGGCTCTGACCATGCTGAACTGGTTGGCCATAGCCCGGTCCCGCTGGATTCGCGGAACAAGCCAGGGGCGGGTCTCCATGCGGTGACTCGGTGACCACTCGTTCACCGTCAGCGTGATACCACGGGCCAACTCGATGGGCACTCCGACCGTGACTGGAACCAGTCGAGGCTCGCTGCCCAGGGCGACGCGGAGGCGGAGTGCATCGGGTGTGGGGCCTGCGAGCAGCTCGATGCTCGAGCCGCCGATGACGGGTGGCGTATAGACCATCCCGATGCGGTCATCGAGTTCGCGGGGACCGTCGTGCGAGGGTGTCCCGCCGAGCGGCATATCGGCACTCATCGCCGGATCATCAAAGACCCACCGGAGCCAGGACTTCTCGCTATCTGAGATTTCAACATGCGCCAGAGACACGGTTTGCCCGGCGATGAAGAGACCATTGTCAAACCGCTGCACCCGCCACGAAAATGGCGTTCCCTCGACCGGCGTCATGGCAAGGTCGGGGTCACCCGCCGTCGTCGCGATGATCGGAACAGAGACGGACTGTCCGTCAACCGTGATGCGCAGCATCGGCGAAGCGGCGTCGATGGCTGCTTCGTCCTCGACCCAGGTGATGCCGAGTTGATCACGTGGCGCGGTTGCGTACGGGGCGTCTCCCGCCATGATTTCGTGGGACTGCGCGCGGCCGTCCGGGGTCGCCAGCGAGACCCGGGCCCACGGTAGCGGCTCGCCGCTCGCGTCTGGAACAGCGCGAGGCTGAAGTACGGCGTACCGCAGGTAGTCGGTCAGCACGACATCGGTGCCGGCAAGTGGATCGTTTGGATCGGCACTCGCCACCGGGAGATTGAGTCCATCCACTTCTACATCTTCATCCCCGGGAACCCAGACCCGCCCGAGTGCGCCGATGCGGTCGTGAAACCGAGGAAGCGCGTCGATGGGCCGCTCAACCCAGGGCGAACTGGCCACAGTCCGGCCAAACTCGTTGATGGTCACTTCCCGGAGGTACAGCGATGGCGTCGCTTGGAGATAAAACGTCTCGCGTCGGTCTGGCCCCATGGTGATCGAGAGGTCCTCATCGACGAGCGCCGTGCCGAGCGTCTTCTTGGCGCGAGCCATCGGCTGCGACGGATCTCCACTGGGCACGATGTCCTCGGTGTACTCCGGATAGCCGGCAATCACCTGCCGCATGAATGACTGCGCCGGGCCCTCGACCGCCACAGTGACCGCAAACGCCTCCTGTCCTGCATCGTCACCGCTCAAGAGCGACCATGTGGGGTCTATGCTCGCCACACGAAACGACCACACACCGTCGTCTCCGCGGGCCACAGCACTGGCGCCCGGCATCGCTCGCATATCGATCGGATCGGCTCCGGGCACTTCGATCTGCAGCCGCGCCCGGGCGACCACCACGTCACCTTCGACTTTGGTGCCGAAGTAGATGACACACCCGAGGCACATGATGATGATGCCGCCATGGATCATCCACACGCCAGCGTTGACGGCATTGAGTGGAATGCGGCGAATCGTGACGACCGCCATGCTCAGACAGGTCAGGCCAACGAGCGCGTAGAACGGCCACCAATTGAACCACTCGTATTCAGTCAGGTCAAAGAAGCGGTCTTCTCGCAGCGGGTACCAGGCGCCTGGCTCCCAAAACGCAAAGCTGATCGGGACGCCGGCCGAGCCAATCGAGCAGTACACAAACAGCAGGGTGAGCAGCGTGATGCCTACCCAGACACTGTCGAGCAGGCTGGCCGGAAACGGAAGTGGACGAATTGAGGACTTTCTGGTCATGAATTGTGGATTCTACCGGATCCAAGGGCGTTTTGGAGCGTTCCGCCCACATTCCAAAGTGGTCGAAATCCATGCAAGGGCGTTGGTTCTCTGAAGCCCGTGCGGCATACTGGGGGGATCTGGGTGATTCGCCGGGCGCATTGGGTATCCGGCTCAAAGGAGGGTGGCTTGTGAACCTGCCAACAGTTGCGTTGGGCGCGCTGGTTTCAGTGAGTGCCGTGGTGACTCCCGCCTGGGCGAGTGACCGCTCGAACGAGAACAATGACGGCAGTGTTTCGCTGATCACAGAGCGGCTCCACGGCGATGGGTCGGCAGAGGTCGGCACGTCTGTCGATCTCGATGGGACACGTGCCATCGTGGGTGCTCCATCGGCCGGCCTCAGGGGCGCCGCGTACATCTGTGCGGGCACGACCACCCCGAACCCGTGGGATACCGTCGTCGACCTTCAGGATCTCATCAGCCTCGGGTACGCCGCAAGGTTCGGTACCGCAGTTTCTGTTTCTGGAGATTGGGCTGCCGTCAGCGCGCCGTGGGATTCGTCAGGCAGGGTCTTCCTCTTCACCACCATCACGGAGGGTACCTGGGAGGTCGGACCCACCATCAACAGCCCGGGTGACAGCGCCTTTGACTTCGGGCACAGCCTCTCTCTCGATGGCCACCTGCTTGCCATCGGCAACCCCGCCTATGGAAGCAACAATGGCCGGGTCTTGGTGTACGACATCACTGATGCCACCCCACTACTCATCGCGACATTGAATGGTTCGGACTACGGCCTATCCGATTCCGAGTTCGGCAAGAGCGTCTCGGTGCACGGCGATCACATCGCCATTGGCGCGCCTGGACCACTCGACGGTCAGGGGGGCGGCGCGTATGTGTTTGAGGTCGCTTTGGACTCCTCGGTCACACTCATCGACTCGATCGCTGAGGGGCTCCATCCGCTGGCCCGATTCGGCGAAGCAGTCGCGCTTGGAAGTTCAGGAGGTTCGTTGGTACTCGCTGTTGGCTCGCCTGGCATGGATCTCAATCCCGATCAATACGGCGTTGTTGAGGTGTACCGAGACAGCGGCGATGGCTTCAATCATGAGTCAAGACTCTTGGAGGAGACGGTCTCCAGCACCAGTTTCTTTGGATCTGCTGTGGCCATTGAAAGTGATCTGATCGTTGTCGGCGCCTCGGGCGCGACCACCATCGCGCAGGCCAACGGAACAGCCTCAACCTATCGGTACGCGCCATCAAATGGGAGTTGGACGCTCGATTCGACCATCCATCCGATCCATGGAACTGGGATGGACCGATTCGGCGCGGCCGTAGCGGTGGAAGGTGGGCGGATTGTGGTCGGCGCTCCATTCCTTGAGGATCTCAACGATGCTGGCGGCGAGGCGTTCTTGTTCCAGCCGCAGCCGGATGGCGCATGGCAACATGATGTCCGATCGCCCATCCCGGTGACCTTGGACCAGGGCTTTTTCGACAACTTTGGCCCCATGCCTGAGTTTGGAGCCGAGATCGAGGTGGACGGGGACGTGGCCCTTGTCAGCGAACTCAGCAGCGGGCAGGTGTACGCATTCCAACGGCAGGGGCCAACGTGGGCGTGGAACGGCGCCCAGATCTACCCCCCTGACACCCAGAACCCTCCTGCCAGGTTTGGAGAGCACGTGGCATTACTCGGAAACATGGCGGTCGTTGGCTGTCCGTATGCAGATGGGGGCGGGGCAGCGTACGTGTACGAGGATGTCTCTGGGGTGGGGATGAACTGGATACTGGTACAGACCATCACCGACGGCGCATCGGGCGAGGCGTTCGGCTGTTCGGTTGAACTGACTGAAGTTGGTGGCACCACATGGCTCGCCATCGGGAACACCGGGAACCTCTTCGACCTCTATGAGTCCGGCGAAGTCAGAATGTACCGTTGGTCGGGTACTTCCTTCTACTCCTCCGGGGTGCTCACAAACCAAGGATTCCAGGGGGGCTTTGGCTCAACATTTGGCGGCGCCGTGGCGCTCGCGGAGTCGTCCTCAGGAACATTGCTCGTAGCCGCAAGTGACACGATCGACCAGACCTCGACCTTGGCGCCAGGCAAGGTGGACCTCTTCGAATACAGCGTGGGCGTCGGATTCATCCATCAACAAGCCATCTCTTCACCCCAAAGTGCGGCGGTGTTTGGCGGCACCTTGGCCCTCCACAACGACGTCCTTGCAGTCGGATTGCTCGATGACGCTCAATCGGGGCGTGTCGCGGTCTTTGAACGGCAGACGGGTCTTCGTGGCGGTCGCACTGGATGGTTGGACTACACCTTTACACATCAGCTTTACTCACAAGCCAACGCGGTCAATGGTGGCATCTTCGATGGATTTGGTTCAGACATTGAGATCATGGAGAGCCCGAGACGAATCCTCGTCAGCGCGCCGGGGTTGGACTATGTGCAGTTCAATGCCGGTGGTGTCTATGTGTTCTCGCCCGATGGAACAGCCTATGGCGACTGGAACATGGCCTCCCTGCTCACCTCACTGTCTGCCGTACCGAGTGATGCTGCTGGCCCGATGGGCGTCGACGGAGGAACGGTTCTGGTCGGCTGCCCGGGCGCAGATGAGATTGTGCCAACGCCTCGCCGTGTCCTTCACTATGAGCTCTCTGCATCGGCAAACTGGACCAATCCAAACGGCGGCAGCATCTCCAACCAAGGCTCATGGTCTTCAGAGATTGGGGCGTTGACGGGCATCTTCTCGCTCATGCTTGCTGATGCGTATGAGATTGCATTTGATCTGGTCAAGTGGACTGGATCCATTGAGGTGGCGCTCAACAACGTCACCTTCGATCTCCAGTCGAACATCAATCGGGAAATCTCCGGCATCCTCCATGTTGCCTCCCCGGCCGCTGAAAGCATGGCACACGCCACGGTTGCCAGTGGTGACCTGTACGTCGGTGGAGATGTCTTCATTGGGCCAGAGCCGGGCACGTCCAACTTCTACTTCGACGCCGGAAGCCTCACGGTTGATGCAGCAACGGTGACCGTAGCTGGTGAGCTTGCCATTGCAGACAACTCCGCCTTGGTCCTGGAGTTGCTCCCTCCCGGGCGCCGGACTGGTGGTGCGGGTCCCTCTGTTGCAGCTGGTGCGATCTCCGCAGCGGGCACATTGACAGTTGGACTTCCGGGCGACCTTACAGGTGATGAGTTCGCTGAGGGCGATGTGATCGAATTGCTCCATGCTGTGAATGCGCCAATGGCTGGCTCGTTCGATGTCATTGTGCTTCCTGGCTTGCCCAATGGCTTGGCCTTTCAACTGTCAACAGGACCGGGCTTTCGTGGCGGAAGTGGCGACATACTGATCGCGACCGTTGTCAGTCTGTCCGGTCTCCTGGACTTCGGTGATCCGAACTCAACGTCGGTTTCCGGTGACCCAACCGCGGTGGAAGTCGTTGACCTCACGGGCGACGCGGCTGAAGAAATCTGTGTGACGCTCGCGGGCGCTCCTGGCAGCTTGGTCATCTTCGAAAACGATGGACTTGGCGGAGTATCGCAACAGATCGTGATCCCAACTGGTGATGAGCCGGTAGACATCACCAGTGGTGACTTTGACTGCGACGGAGGTACCGATCTGGCCGTCGCCAACAATCTCAGCGAAGACGTCTGGATCTTCTACAACGACGACAACGATCCAAGCGATGGATTCACGACCATTGAAGATCTGGATGTTGACGCACCGCCCACCTGCCTGGCCGGCATCGAAGCTGATTACGACGCATATGGCGACCTTGTGGTCGGTCTCGAAGACGACGACGGAGACGGCAACGGTTTGTGGGCGTTCTACCTTGGCACGTCCGCCTTCATGCCAGGCGGCATGACTGGTGGTGGTGAGATCGAGCCAGGTGGCGTCCCAGTTGGCGCCGATCCCAGTGAAGAGGAAGATCAGAAGGACCACGTTTTCTATGGCCGTACGAGCGATGGAAAGACCAATGTGGGCTCGAAAACCAACGTTACAAGCGGCATTCAATACACGATTGACGAGTACACCGTCGGCGCCGACCCGGGCGGGATCGCGGCCGGAGATCTCAATGGAAACGGTCAGATTGATCTCTCCGTCACCAGTACCACGAACGGAACCGTCGCCATTCTGCTGGCCGACACTGCCAATCCAGGCGCGTTCCTCAGCGCCATCTTCGTGCCGATCGGTGACGATCCAACATCCGTGACCGCGATTGACTTCGATGGTGACGGCAATGTCGACATCGCTTCCGTGGTGCGCGAAGAGAATCCAATCTCAGGCGCTCAAGAATCCCTTGTCCGCGTGCTGCAGGGTGATGGCAATCTCGCGTTTACCAGCATCGACACCGCAGAAAATGAGAACGTCGTACTGGTCGACTCAGGCGATGTGTCGGGTGATGGCGTGAACGAACTGATCACAATCGGTGATGGGGGTTCGTTCAGAATGGGCGGTCCAACGCCGCTCTTGACGCTGCGCAGCACCGATGAACCGACCTGCCCCGGCGACTTCGATGGAAGCGGAAGCGTGGACATCAATGACATCCTCACGCTGCTCGGTGAATTCGGGAGTTGCACTGAGGACTGCCAGGGAGATATGGACGGCAACGGCTTCGTTGATATCGACGACCTGCTCGAGTTGATCAACGTGTGGGGCCCGTGCGATCGATGAGTGGCAAGGCGGAACTGGGCTGCATCAATCGGCCTTCAACCGGCCAAGATCCTTGAGTACCCGATCTCGCAGGTCCGAGGCTTTCTGTGCCTGACTCGTCAGTACGGGGTCGGCCGCCTGCAGTTCCAGGCCTCTGTTGATCAAGCGATCAGCCTGCTCGACCGCAGCGCGGGCCTCTTGTGGCAACTCGGCCTGCAGCGACGCCTCCGCGAGGAGTAACTCTCCTCGAACCGCGTCACGAATCGCTTTGACCTCTTGAGCCGCTTCAAGGGCGCCGACACGCTCCATCCAGCCGACCCTTGCCTCGCCGAGCAGCGCCAATGCATCACTCGGGTGGTCCATGATGATCAGCAGGTGCCCGCACTCCACCAGACATCGGACAAGATCCTCCCGTGACCGGGCATCGCTTGGATTGTCCATGACAAGCGTACGTGCGCTGCGAATCACATCCTTGTACGCATCAAGCGCGTCGTCCAGACGCGTCAGAAGCCATAACTGCTGGGCAACATAGCGGTGCGCGTTCATCACATCGCGCCGCCGTGTGTTTGACGGTCCGAGCTTCTCCAGCATCTGTTGACGAACGTCGCGTGTTCGTTGATACCAATGAAGCGACTTGTCGTGTTCACGCCGCTGGTTCCACGCGTATGCGACGCGGGCCCACGCGAGTGTGGCGTCCCTTTGTATCGCTTCCTCATCAGGGAAGGCACCTTGGAGTTGCCCGACGAACGAGAGCATCTTCGCAATCTCTGGCGTCTGCTCGGGGTCGTCCCCTTCAGGAATCAAGCGGCTTCGATCGAGCAGCACACCCATGACCAACCGCCCTTGATCCGGGTCTTCGAGCGGTGCTGGAAGGAGGTCAATCAATGCTTCCGCCTCTTCAACGACTCGAAGCCGGTCCGCAGTCCGGCCGACACGCCGATAGGCCGTCTGGAGCAATGACCTTGCGCGAATGGCCAGTTTCAATGACTCGACATCAGTCAGATCGGCTGCGTGCAGGCCGTCAGCGATCGCCAGTGACTCCTCCCACTTCTCAAGCGCCCCACCGACCTGGCCTCGGTTTCCAGACTGAAGACTCCACTCATTGATGCCCGCCTGCTGCAGTCCTTCTGCGAGCATGCGGTTGAGGCTCGGATCGTTCCCCGCCTCGGCACGAAGTCGGTTGAGGTACTCAAGGCTCACATCAACCAGAGACTCTCTGGCTTTCTGGCTATTGGCGAGGGTTGCGATGGCGTCGAAGGAGTCACGCATGAAGAACGTGATGAGATCACCCACCATCGCCCGCTTCTCGGACTGCTCCTCCAACAGTTCGTTCTGCGTCTCAAGGGCGAGGTTTCTGTTGACCAGCGCCAGCACGCCACTGGTCACCGCCAGCGCCAGAACAATCGCCATGGCGATCACCCCCACGGCAAGGCCCTTGTTACGCCGAACCAGCCGCTTGAATGACGTCATGAGCGTCGGTGGCCTCGCTGTGATCGGCTCATCGCGCAGCCAGCGGCGTAAATCGTCTCCAAGTTCAGAGGCGGTTCGGTAGCGATCCGACCGATCCTTCTCCATCGCCTTGGAGACTACGACCTCAAGATCGCCCCCAAGTGACTTCTTGATCGTGCTGATGGGGGGTGGTTTCGACTCGGTGACGGTCTTGATGGCAGTCGTGATTCCGCCCGAGACTTCATATGGGAGTTGCCCGGCGAGCACTTCATACAGCGCCACGCCAAGCGCATACACGTCGGCCGACGTATCCAAATCCAGGACGTCACCGGAACACTGCTCGGGCGCCATGTACTGAAGCGTTCCGACGATCGCATGCACATCGGTCTGCATCGTCACACGTTGGTCGCTGTCGGTGCTGCGGGCGACACCAAAGTCAATGATCTTCGGGTGACCCGCCGACGACACGAGGATGTTTCCAGGCTTGAGATCGCGATGGATGATGCCTTTCCCGTGTCCGGCACCGACCGCATCGCAGACCTTGGCCATCAATTCCACCCGCGCCCGTGTGTCCAAGTTGTGCTCGTCACAGTACTCGTCGATGAGTCGTGCGTTCGGCACGTACTCCATGGCAAAGAACGGCGCCGCGCCATCGCCCTGGTCGAACGTGCCCGCCTCGTAGATCTGCGCGATGCCGGGATGCGTCAGCCTCGCCAGCATCTGGGCCTCGAACTCGAATCGCCGCAAGGCCATCGGCGAGGCAACGCCGGCCCGCATCACTTTGATGGCAACCGGCCGGCGCGGCCGCCGCTGCATGGCGAGGTAGACCGAACCCATGCCGCCCTGCCCAATGACACCACGTATGACAAACCCGGCAATCTCGGTCGGCGCCGAAGGGGGAAGATCGCCAAGTCCTTCAAATGGATCGCCGTGATCCCGCTCGACCGTTGTCATATCGTCCGGGCCATCCCCGGTGAAGGTCGGCGGAAGTTCTGGAGCAGCAGGCTCTTCAGGCGATGGGTCCGGCTTCTTCCGGATACCAGACGCCATCGTCTCCATGGAGTCAACGTCGTCATGGTTGCCGCCGCTGGCACGGTCGCCCATTGGCTCCCCGGGCTGGTCTTCGTGCTGGTCTGCTGGCCTGCTCATGGGACGTCTGGGCTGCAAGTCTACTGCAGCACGCGGCCGCCTATGGAACGGGCAGTATCACAGCCCTTGGATCGACATCGTCACAGAATGCACGAGGATCAGGGTTGGCGGCGCCGCGCTCCAGAAGGAGCCTGTCCAGATGCCTGAGCACTCGATGCACATGGGCCTCGTGCCACCGTTGGCCGAGCCATCTGCTGTGCAATCGCACAAGTGCACGCGCTGTGGGCTCCGTCACGCCTTCTGCGCAGCACCGCGCCATCTGTGCCGCGACCGCTTCTGGTTCCTCGCTGTTCCAAACCATGTCGCGAAATCGGCGATGATCGCGCCAGCGGCCGGCTGATGCTCCGACATACCGATCGTGGGACGGGGCAGCCAGGAGACCATCACGCGCGCCAAGGAATCTGATCTTGGATGCATCGAGGGTTGGATGGTCGGTGGCCCAACTCAATCCGCACCCCCAGGAGCAATTGAGCGCTCCAGAAGTGTTGGGCCCTGCGACCTGCCCCAGCACATGACCCACAGCGTGCCGACCCTGCGCATCTCGCTGGGATATGGATGTGCGAAGTGCCGAGGCCACTGGCAGCCCCAGACGAACCAACGACGCCG
>CAZSSV010000010.1:0-19637 GCA_964609425.1 uncultured Isosphaeraceae bacterium
ATGACCTCGCCGATCGGTCCCTCCAGTGCGGCCGGGTTCTCCAAGACAAGTCGGCGAAGATCTCCGTCGGTGAACAACCCGGTGACCCGCCCGTCGGCGTCGAGAATCAACACGGCCCCGGCGTGCCGGACCGGACCGGCGTGATCGCCTTCGACACATCGGAGCGCGTCGGCGACGGGCTGGCATTCGGACGTGCTGGTCAAATTGACGCCGGAACGGAATCGCACCAGTTCACCAACGGGCCTGAGCATCGCGCCCAGCGAACCGCCGGGGTGTCGCCTGCGAAAGTCCGACGCGGTGAAGGACCGCGCGTGCGCCACGGCCAGGGCGAGGGCATCCCCACACGCCAGTGTTGCAGTGGTTGATGTGGTTGGAGCCAGGCTCAGTGGGCCTGCTTCGGAAAACTCACCGAGTGCCAGATGACAGTCACACAATCTGGCCAGATGCGTGTCGTCCGAGCGAGACACGCCCAGCCGTCTCACGCCGTCCGCCTTCAGGATGGTCGCGAGATCGACGACTTCTGCGGTCGCGCCCGAGTAACTCAACAGCATGACCACGTCGTCACGCCGAATGGCTCCGAGATCGCCGTGTACCGCGTCGGCCGGGTGCACCACGTGCGAAGGAATGCCCAAGGAGGAAAACGTCGCGGAAATCTTGGCGCCCACCAGGCCGGACTTGCCCATTCCGGTGACGACCAGATGGCCGCGACATCCGTCCACCAGTTCGATCGCGGCGTCCCAGGCCTCGGCCGCCAGACCGCCGGCCTCGATGGCGGACCGAATGCTGTTGAGCGCCGAGGACTCCTCACGCAGTACTTCTGCGACCAGCGATCGAGGGCAGTGATCGGCCTGACTGGATTCTGTGGTGGTGGATTCGGAGGTCATGTCGCGTCCGGCGTTACGATGTGTGTGCCCGGCGGGCACGAGTGGTCCAGTGTACCGCCGCGAGCCCGATGACCCCCGGGATCACCTCCGGGGGACCACTCCCCCGAACCGCCTCCGGCCCGCCGTCGGATGCACTGCTCGGAGCAGGCCATGGATACCCCCGTACAGAGCCAGAAGGACTACAGAGTCAGCCTCGAGGCCTTTGAGGGCCCGCTTGATTTGTTGCTCTTTCTGGTCAGGCGCGCGGAGGTGGACCTGCAGGACATCCCCATCGCTGAGATCACCGATCAGTATCTCGATGTACTTGGAAAGACGCAGCGTGACGATGTGGACATCGAGCAGGCTGGAGAGTTTCTGGTCATGGCGGCGACGCTGATCGAAATCAAGTCTCGGTGTCTCACGCCTCCGGAGAAGTCTGAGGGGCAGGGGGACCAAGACGCGAGACCAGGCGATCCAAGGGACGAGTTGATTCGCCAGCTTCTTGCCTATCAGCGCATACGATCAGCGGCCGACACCCTGCTCGCCAGGCGAGCGCGGTTCTCGTCGCTGCTGCCGACCCGGGTCGGGTGCGATCGTGGCACCATTCCGGTGCTCCCCGAGGGCCACGAGCTCGAAGACGTCCATGCGATGGACCTCGCCGAGGCCTACGAACGCATCGCGGCCTCCATCGACTTCGCCAGACTTGGTGATCATGTCGTGGAACTCGATGACACGCCGATCGCACTGTATGAAGAAGACCTTGTGGATCGATTGAGCCGCAGGAGTGGGCAACCACTCACCTTGCAGGAGGCCTTCGCGGGCCAGCAGCCGGTACAGCGGGTCGGCATGTTCCTCGCTGTCCTTGAACTGGTTCGGCAGTATCGCATTCGGTTCGAGCAAGACGACGTC
Source organism: uncultured Isosphaeraceae bacterium (assembly GCA_964609425.1). GTDB lineage: Bacteria > Planctomycetota > Phycisphaerae > Phycisphaerales > SM1A02 > UBA12567. The sequence continues at coordinate 1,773 of CAZSSV010000010.1, forward strand.
GGACCGATCACCCTCGTCCTCAGAAGCGACGAGGGGGGCGATTGCTGAAGCGACGGGCGATCAAGCCTTCGGCTTGCCGCCGCCTCGCTTGGACTTCTTCTTCGGCTTCGCCGCGTCCCGACGCATGTGCTCGATTTCACGCGCTGTCAGATCACGCCATTGGCCGGGCCGCAGGTCTGCAAGTTTCAGCGAACCGATGGCGATTCGCCTGAGTTTGCGAACCGGATGCCCGAGCGCGAGCATCATGCGGCGAATCTGCCGATTGCGGCCTTCGGTCAGGACGACGCGAAGCTTGGTGCGGTCCCGCTGCGCGCGAATGATCCGAACCGACTCAAACCTGGCGGGTCTGGGGCGGCCCGTTCGGTCGTCGGCAAGGTTGATGCCGCGTTCGAGTCGGCGAACCATTGCGGCGTCGATCTCGCCGGTCACGGTGATGTCGTACACCCTCGGAACATGGTTGGATGGATGGGTCAGCAGGTGCGAAAGTTCGCCGTCATTGGTCAGCAGCAGCAGGCCGGATGAATCCATGTCCAGGCGACCCACACTGAAAAGTCGCACCTTGGTGGGATGCTGTACGAGGTCCACCGCCCGCCGTCTTCCTTCAGGGTCCGATGCCGTACACACAATGCCTCGAGGCTTGTACAGCATGACGCACACGGATGGCGCTCCGGTCCGTACGCGTTGACCATGGACGGTGATGGTGTCCGTCGCCGGATTGACCCAGGCCGGGAGGCCCTTGATCTGCAGCCCGTTGACGCGAACCGCGCCCTCTTCAATGAGCGCCTCGCACGCCCGTCGCGATGCGACGCCTGCTGCGGCCATGACCTTCTGGAGGCGAGGGCCCCTGGACGCGTCGCGAAACGGCCCCGCGCCCTGCTGATCTGGATCAGCCGACGCAGGCTGACCGGCCGGCTCGGTGGTCCAGCCGGGCGCGATCTCATCGGGTTGGTGCCGGGGGGTCTTCATGGTCGGGTGATTCGGGCGTGCGCAGCCGTATAGGCTACCGTAGGGCGATGCCGAGCAGGGTTGGGAGTTTCATCAGCGTCGCCGGGCAGACCCAACGTGGCTGTTGCGGCGGCGGGAGCGTGTAGCGCAGCATGGGACTCAGGGGCTGGCATCGATCATGGCGGGCACTTCGCAAGCGGCTGTGGTCGCTGAAATGGAGCGATCTGACGGGCCGTGATCGAACGATCCGCTTTGCGCTGGAGATTGGCCGGCTGGCGGTGCTCCGTCTGAGACGCAACCGGGCCGGGATGATGGCCGCGGCACTGTCCTACCGCGTGCTGTTTTCACTGTTGCCCCTCCTCGTTCTGACTGCGGCGATCGCCAGAATGTCGGTGTCGAAGGAGAAGTTCCTCGCAGCCGTCCACGACCTTGTGGACAGGCTGGGACTGGAGCGCGTGGCGGTTTCGGGGGGAACCCACGCGGGCGAACACGTGGACCTGGGCCACTGGATTGAAGGCCTTGCAACGCAGGCCGCCGCGTATGACGTGACGGGGATCACCTGGATCGGCCTGGTTGTGCTCGTCTGGGCCGTCTATAGGTTGTTCGCTGAGATCGAAGCGAGCCTGAGCGTCATCGGATCGGGTGTGCGGCGTCGGAGTGCGTGGGCCCGCATTGTCGTGTCGCTCGGACTGCTCGTCGTCGGCCCGGCGCTGGCGACCTGGGGACTCTCCCTGCTCGATGATCTGACGAGTCGGCTGGAGGCGACCGGCACCTCGGCACTGGCCAATGCCGGGCGAGTCGTACTGTCGCTCCTGGTCGTGTGGGGGTTCGTCACCCTGTCCTACCGGTTCATTCCGGCGGGAAGGCTTCGGTGGAAGCCCGCGGCTGCCGGTGCCGCGATTGCGGCCGTGGCGCTCTGGGTTGGCGAGTGGGCACTCGAGCGATTTGCGGTGGGGGCGGTTCGTACCAGCCCGGTCGGCGGCAGCCTCGGCCTGGTGCCATTGCTGATGCTTTGGGTCTATGTGATGTGGCTGTGCCTGCTGTACGGCATGGAGATTGCGGTCATCCTGCAGCGGGCCCGCAGTCGGTGGAGGTCAGTGAGCGACATCGGCGTGCCACCGCCGCTCAACGTCGTCGATGGATCCGAAGTGGGTGACGAAGGCTGACTCGGTCGTGGGTATCGAGCCGTCAGGAGCGGGGGTTCCGAGGGTTGAGAGAAACTTGGCCAGTTGACGACGCTTCCGCTGGTGCAGCCATGAGATGAGCGAGCCAGCCTGGTCGTACAGCACACCGACGTGCCCGTCGGTGGCGTGGTTGATGGTGCGTTGTTGAAGCATGTCACGCAGCGGAATGTGACGTTCGGACGCCAGGGCGAGGCGGAACCCATCGGCTCGTCTGGCATGTTCGCGGTCGGGACCAAAGGGCTTCCGCGGTCGATCGGTTTCGAATGCCACGGCAATGCCTTCGTGAAGCCAGTCCGGCCACGCGGCGCGGCCGGGAAAGGCTTCGCCCACGTGGACCAACTGGTGTACCGCCTCGTGAACGGCAATCTCGATCCTGCGGGCGGACTCCTCACGCGCCAGTTCGGCCCGCGCCTGGTCGATCTGCCGCCTGGCCTCGTCGACGCGATCGGGCGGTGCGCCCGCATCGTCGGCATCGTCGATGTCGGCTTCCGCCTCGTCGATCGACCGTGCTGCGCTGTCTAGGTGTGGGCTCACCGCCGGGTCGAACCAGACAATCCAGTCGAATCGCGGGCTGAAGTAGCCGCTGACCAGGGCCGCGGCGTCCGCCATGCCCTCAGTCTCTCTGGCGAAGGCGGCAAAGGCGTCCTGCGTCGGAAGCACGATGCACAGCAGCCGCTCGTCGGGCCTGGCCTGCGGGGCGCCCATGGTGCGGCACCATCTGTCGTATTGGCGGCGAGTCTCTTCGAGCGTCGCCTCGGCTTGCCGGACCAGGTCGCGGTCCGTCAGCGCCAGGATGGCGTATCGCCTGGTCCGGTGGAGGCGTGCCTCGGGGATCAACTGGCGGGCCAGCGCCAGGCTCTGGGCACCCGACGCTTGAGCCGGAAGGTCTACACCGGTCAATCCGGCCAGGAGCAGGGCGATCACGTGCATACGTTCAGTATCGACCCGCTGCCGTGCTGAATCCACTCTCGCTACCATGAGCGGTCTCATGGGACTCGAATCAACGCTTCCAGTCGATGGCTTCCTCACGACGTCGCTCAGCCGGCTGGTCAACTGGGCTCGCCGAAGCGCCGTGTGGCCAATGCCCTTTGCGACGGCCTGTTGCGGCATCGAGCTGATGGCCACGGCATCCAGCCGATACGACCTGGCGCGATTCGGCGCCGAAGTCTTTCGATTCAGCCCTCGTCAGGCGGACCTGCTGATTGTGGCTGGTCGCGTGCCGGTGAAGATTCTCCCGGTGCTCCAACGGATCTACGTGCAGATGTGTGAGCCCAAGTGGGTCATCTCCATGGGGGCGTGCGCATCGACCGGCGGCGTCTTTGATACGTACTCGGTGGTTCAGGGCATCGATCAGTACATCCCGGTGGATGTGTACGTACCCGGCTGCCCGCCGCGACCGGAGATGTTGATGGAGGGCATCATGGCCATTCAGCGCATCATTGATCAGGACGGCATTCCCCACGACGGGGAAGGCGCCCGGGTTCCGCTGCACCTGGACCTGGAGCCGAACTGGCAGCCTCGCCCGCAGCCTGTGGACGTCAGCATCGGCGCTACGTGAGCGCCACGCCCGCTTCGCATTCAATGTTTGAAGTGCCGTGTGCCAGTCAGCAGGCAGGTGACCCCGTGCTTGTTGCAGATCGCAAACGTCTCGTCGTCCCGCTTTGATCCGCCTGGATGGACGATGCACGAGACGCCAGCCTCGATGAGTCGCTCGGGACCGTCGGCGAAGGGGAAGAACGCGTCCGAGGCCGCGAGCACCGGCTGCTCAGTCAAGAGGGCGCTGCCAGCTTTCTCAACGGCAAGCCGAGCTGCGGTCAGACGGTCAACCTGACCAGCACCGAGCCCCAGCAGTCGTCCGTTTCCTGCGATGGCGACGGCATTGGAGCACGCGTGCTTCGCGGCGGTCAGCGCGATGATGGCACTCTCGCGGAGCGCCTCGTCGGGGCTGGGCCCGGCTGCGTGTGTCCAGCGTTCAAAGCGAATTGGCTCGATGTCGGGAGTCTGGGCCAGCAGCCCCCCTGGGATCGACTTCAGTTCGATCGTTGCCGTCGGCGGATTGGCCAGATCCGGTGTGGCGACCAGGCGAATGTTCTTCCAACGCTCGGCCAGCGCTGCTGCGGCGTCCGGATGGAATGACGGCGCGACGATCACTTCGACGAAGCGCTTCCCCTGTGCCATCACGGCTGCGAGATTCGCGTCCACGGCCGAGGACACGCCCACGATTCCGCCAAATGCCGCAAGGGGGTCTCCCTCCCAGGCCGCCTCAAACGCCTCAGCCGGTGAATCGGCGAGTGCCGCCCCGCACGGATTGGCATGCTTGACGACGACCGCGGCCGCCTGATTGACACCGGCTCGCACCAGATCCCTGCAGCAACGCCACGCTGCGGCGGCATCGTTGAGATTGTTGTAACTCAGAGGCTTGCCGTCGATGGTCTCGGCGCTTGCGATGCCCGCCTCGCCGGTTCCGGGCAACACATACAGGGCGGCTGCCTGGTGTGGGTTCTCTCCATACCGAAGGGGCATGGACCGGGTCGCTGACACGTGCAGTCGCGGCGGGAGCGCGTCTTCAGTCGAGCGGGCCAGCCAGTTCGAGATCGCGGCGTCGTACCCCGCTGTCCGCGCGAATGCTGCGGCAGCGAGTTTTTTCCGGAGATGGAGGCTGGTGGCGCCGTCGTGGGCGCGCATGTCAGAGATGAGGTCATCGTATTGTGACGGACTCGTTACGGTCGCAACGAAGTCGTGATTCTTGGATGCGGAGCGAAGAAGTGCCGGCCCACCGATGTCGATCTGTTCGATCGCCTCTGCCTCGGTTGTCTCTGGGTTGGCAACCGTTCGCTCAAAGGGATACAGGTTGATGCATACCACGTCGATCGGATTGATGCCGTGTGTTCGCATCGCGTCCATGTGACTGCCGTCGTCTCTTCTGCCCAAGAGCCCGCCGTGAATGCGGGGATGGAGCGTCTTGACTCGGCCATCCATCATCTCGGGAAAGCCGGTGACGTCCTCGACCGGTGTCGTGGGAATGCCGGCCTTCCTCAGAGTTGCGGCCGTGCCGCCAGTCGAAATGAGTTCGACGCCGGCGTCGTGCAGGTGCCTGGCGAGGGATACAACATCGGATTTGTCGCTGACCGAGATGAGTGCCCGGCGTGCGGGGACGAGGTCCGGCATTCGATCACTGGCTCCCGGTGGTCATGAGGCATTCAAGCTCACTATCACCGGCAATGAGAATGATCGTGTCACCGTCACTGGCGAAGTGCGTGACGCGGTTGAGGGCCACGGTGGCATCGACCGAGCCGGTGCGTGCCGAGACGGTTTGCAGGGTGGTGGAAGCGGGGTCCCATGCCATCAACAATCCGTCCGTCATGCCGATCACGGACCCACCGACATCTTCGGCGGTCCACACTTCGACGCCCTCCGGAGCATTGTGCGGAAGCGTCTGCATCTTGACCAGCCCTGTGCCGGGCACGTGCTGGTACAGGCTGTTGTCGAGCATGGTTGGCCCGGTTTGGAGAGGACTATCAAACATACGAGACCATCTGACCCGCCCGTCGGATGCGTTGATCATGCGGAGATGCTGATCGGTGCTCGCAACCGCAATCAGCCGGTCGGAGGTCGCCGGCTCGCCGGCGGAGCCGCCGAGCATCTTGAGTTGCCAGCGGAGCGAGCCTGTATCCGCATCGAGCGCCGCGAGGTTGCCGTCGCGGGCGCAGGCGATCACGAGGTCGCCTGCAATGACTGGCGAGGCGGCGATGCGGCGGCCGATGCGGTGGGCCTGCGCAAACACGCCGATCTGCCAGGCCTGCCAGACGACTTCGCCTGAGAGGCCGCCGTAGATGTACTTGTCCCCGTAGGCCACGCCCGGCGTCGCGGCGAGCCAGTCCAGAGGTTGCACGCTCGATTGCGATGCTGTGTTCGATTCGGGCAGGCCGGTTGCTGCAGAGAGTGTCAGGATGGAGTCGCTGCGTACCACGTAGACCTGGTCTGAGTCGGGCAGATACACGACATCCATGATCAGGTCACTGCCTCCGCCGCCGAAGGACGTCCATTTCTGTCGGCCGGTCGCCAGATCGAACATCGTCACCTCCTTGGAGGTGTTGATGAGGAACAGGGCGCCGCCTGAAATGTGCGTGCCAATGGTCGCACTGGCATCGACGGGCTGACGCCACTTCACCCGGAGTCGGAGCGACTGTGCCGAACGCGGGCCGAGGGGCATCGCACGCTCGAGCTGCTTGACATGGGCCTCATTTCGGGCGGCGGGATCGTCGGTGGTCGCGGGAACAGGGCTGAGCAGCAGCAGTATGGCGGCGAGAAAGCCTGAAACGGTGGACATGCGCCGGATCTCCTGAAGGGGATCGAACAGTGTGGGCGAGGCAATCGAGGGCGCTGCGTCGCGGCAGGCGGCCCTGGTGGTCCCGAGCGGGAATGGGGAAGGATAGCAGGCCCCCCTCCCGGCATGGCGTTCAGGAGCCTGCGGGCCAGCCCTGTTGGGTCTATCGTGGGGGCATGTTCACAGGTCTCGTGCAGTGCATCGGAACCGTAGCGTCGCCCCCGGAGCCCACCGCGTCGGGCATTCGGCTTCGCGTCGGGGCTGGGTGGAGCCATACGCCACGGGAGGGGGCGTCAATCGCAGTCGATGGTTGCTGCCTGACGGTGATCGACGAGGGCGAGCACATGTCCTTTGACGTCGTAGGTCAGACCCTCTCGGCGACGACGCTTGGCACCCTTCGAGCGGGAAGTGCGGTCAATCTCGAACATGCCGTGACGCCCGCCACGCTGCTCGGCGGACATGTTGTGCAGGGGCATGTGGATGCCGTCGCTCGTGTCGTCTCCGTCGCTCCCTCGGCCAGTGACTATCGCGCCCGCATTGAGATTCCTGCAGGCGGGGCGGGACTTCTGGTGTCCCGTGGCTCCATCACGGTGTCGGGCGTATCGCTCACGATTGCGGAACTGGGCGACACCTGGTTCGAAGTGGCGCTGATCCCCACGACGCTGAAAGAGACGACGCTCGGGTGCTTGCGGGGGGGAGACTCGGTCAATCTTGAGTACGACGTACTGGCCAAGCTCGTCGCTCGGCATCTTGAAGTCGCGGTCAATGTGCCAGCGACCTGAGCCGCCGAACATCCAGATTGACGGCATCTCCGGTGTGAAGGTTGAGGTCCTGGATGGAACCGGCCGGCAACTCTATGGCGAACTGAACCGGGATGCGGCTCGAGTAGAGCGGCAGCCGCTGGTGATACTGCCAGACTGACTCGCGCGGAGAGCGGGGTGGCTCTGCCTTCATCTGGTGCAGCGTGGTGATGCGGGATTGCCCGTCGATGAAGATCACATCAATGTCCACCATGCAGTTCGCCATCCAGAATTCGTGCACGCGCGGTGTTGGAAACACAAAGAGCATGCCGGTGCCGTCGGGGATGTCCGGACGGTTCATGAGCCCTTGCCGTATGGCGTCCTCGCTGGCGGCGACTTCGAGCGTCCAGGTTCTGTCTCCCATCTCCAAGCGCTCATGGGCGGCGCTCTCATGACCACATGCCGCCAACACCACGGCAGTCAGCAGCATGAATGCGGCGAAGCTGAGATTCAGCGAGTGAGCCATGCGATGTGCTCCGCGGTCAGCGTGATGTCCTCATGGGGGAGGGTACTCATGTCGAGGCTTTCGAGAAACTGGCCCGCAGACATCGGCGTTGGCGTCTCGGCGCCGCCGCACCAGTATGCCACGAGCCCCATGATTCGCTCGGCTGTGACGCCAGAGTTGCGGAGTGCGCACACGCGCGTGTCCCCATGGCGTTTGGCGAGCCGTCGGCCATCGCCTCCACGGACCAGCGGCACGTGCCACCAGTGTGGCGTTGGCAGGCCGAGCGCTGACTGCAAAGCCTGTTGGCGGGCGGCGCTCAGGAGCAGGTCGTCACCTCGGACGACCTCGGTGACGCCGTGCCTGGCGTCGTCGACCGTGACCGCAAGTTGGTAGGCCGGGCCACCGGTCGCCGTCCACACCGGAAAGTCCCCCCCGGCGATGGAGAGATTGAAAGATGCATCGCCGGCGAAGGCGTCTGCGACCGGAATGTCCACCTCGTCAACGAGGAATCTCCATGTTGCGGAGAGATCAGGGTTGGCGATGATGGTCCCGGCGCTGTCAGGCCGAAGCGACCGTTCATAGTGCAGCCCGTGTTCGCCATCGTGGGGGGCGGACTGGGCGGCCGCAATATCACGCCTGCTGCGATCACATCGAAAGAGGCGGCCGGATGCGGCGAGCCGCCGCAATGCGTCCTCATAGGGCCGTCGATCGGTCGATTGCAGCGGGACTTCCTCGTCCCAGTCGAGCCCGAGCCACGCGAGATCCTCGCGAACTTCATCAATGGTCTCCGGCTTGACCCGGGGGTGGTCGAGATCTTCGATCCGAAGCACGATGGTCCAGCCCCGCCTCCGCGCCAGGGCCCAGTTGACGGCAAACGTCCGGGCGTTCCCCAGGTGCAGCGCGCCGGTCGGCGACGGCGCGAGCCGAGTTCGGCCCGTGCTGGAACCTCGATCGGCTGCCGGTGTGCTCACAGCGAGGTGATCTTCGATCAGGTGCCGCGCAGTCGCTGTCGCAGCAACGTCGCGCGGGCTTCCTGAGACTCGGGTGGGGAGAGAGGCTTGCCGGCCTCCTGCTGCAAATGGCCCGATTGAATCTCCTGGAACAGGTCGTTGATGGTCGAGAGCCGGAAGTCGGTCACCAGTTCCAGGCACACGCCCAGGCGAATCGTGCTGAGCCGGCGCATGGCCTCATCGACCTTCATCAATCGCGCAGCCCCGAGGATTGCCAGGTCGCGATGCACTCGGTCCTCAAGCGCGAGCCTGTCCCGTTGCAGCAGGGCCTGACGCGCCGATCGCTCGTAGTGAACAATGCCTGGCACGATCGTGGACATGAAGCGGTCGAGGAGTTCCTCTTCGGAACGTCCCAGCGTGATCTGATTGCTGACCTGATAGAAGTGGCCCGACGACTCGGAGCCTTCGCCGTAATAGCCCCTCACAGCGAGTTGGAGATCCTTGGCAGCGTGCCTGACCTTCTCCAGTTCCCGGGTGAGTCGAAGGGCGGGCAGGTGCAGCATGGCGGAGAATCGAACGCCGGTTCCCGCATTGGTGGGGCACGCCGTCTGGTATCCCCATCGCTGGTGGAACGCCCACTCGACGTGCTGTTCAATCGACTCGTCCAGCACGCGAACGCGGTCGAAACAGTCGTGAGGTTGCAGCCCCGGAGAGATGGCGTGCATGCGGGCATGGTCCTCTTCGTTGACCATGATGCTCAACGCCCGGTCGGCGGCGACGGCGACGCCTCGCGGTCCCTGAAGGTCGGCGTGTTGGCGGCTGATCAAGTGCTGCTCATACAGCACGCGCCGCTGCAGCGGGTTGGCCGACTCGAGGTCGATCCACGCGGTGTCTTCGCTGCAGCAGCCTGGCTCGAAGGCGGATGTGAGCGTCGAGATGATCTCCTGGCGTTGTTTCGGGGTGGCCCGATGGACGAACGGCATGCCCGTCACGTTGCGAGCGATTCTCGCCCTGCTTGTCAGAACGACGTCGAGGTCGGGCGCGTCGCTCCCCGAAGTTCGCGTGTGGTCGGTCACGTCGCGTCTCCGGGGTGTTTCTCAGACAGGCGGCTGAGTTTGGCCTTGATCTCGGCGGCGCGTTCGTACTGTTCAGCTTGGACCGCCCGGTCGAGTTCCTCGACGAGCCGTCGAGATTCGTGCCGCTTGGCGTGGACCGACTCGGTCCCACCCGGGCCGCGGCCAACGTGTCGAGTGCTTCCGGCCTGCACAGACTCGATCATGATTCCGATCGCTTCTTCGAATGTGTCGTAACAACAGGGGCAGCCCAGAAGGGAGGTCTTTCGGATCTCCGTCAGGGTGGCGCCGCAGCCGGGGCAGGAAGGGATCGCAGAGGGCCCGGTGGGCGTGGCGATTTTGGCGAGCAGTTTGTTGACCGGTTGCTTGCCCGGGTTGGGCACACCGGCTTCGACGGCATGAATCTCGCAGAGGTGAATCTCGGTGTGCTTGCCTCCGGAAATGATCACCTGGTGCACAATGGCCGGTCGGTCGCAGCGATCGCACTTCATGGCGTGACGACCTGCTCAGTCAGTGCGGTGCGGATGGCGTGAGCCTGGCGGATGATGGTCGAAGCGGCCTCCAGCGGCTGGCATGTCGCAGCGTCCGACTTGGCACGTGCGGGCTCGGGGTGCATTTCGAGGAAGAGCGCATCGACGCCGGCGGCCGTTGCAGCCCGTGCGAGGAGCCCGGCTCGTTCGGGGCGCCCAGCCGTTTGCACCGGGCCGTCGCCTGTTCCGCCTCCGCCGGGGAGTTGCGTTGAGTGGGTGACGTCAAAGCACACCGGCCACCCGAGGTCCGCCAGATCCCCAAGTCCGATGAAGTCGTTGACGAGGCGGTGGTAGCCGAAGAACGTCCCACGTTCGGTGAGCATGATGCCACCGGCACCTGCCTCCCTGGCTTTCTCAGCGGCGTGCCGCATATCGGCGGGTGCCAGGAACTGGCCCTTCTTGATGTTGACCGGCTTTCCGGTGCGGCCACATGCTGCGAGCAGGCTCGTTTGCCGACACAGGAATGCCGGAATCTGCAGCATGTCGGCCACCTGGGCGACCGAGGCGGCCTGCTCAGGCTCATGGACGTCGGTGGTGACCGGGACGCCGTAGCGATCCTTGATGCGTGCCAGCGCGTCGAGCCCCTGGTGCATGCCGGGTCCTCGGTGAGAGGCCAGGCTCGTGCGGTTGGCCTTGTCGAAACTGCCCTTGAAAGCCCAGGGCAGGCCCAGGTCGCCACAGACGCGGGCCAGTGTGTCGGCGATGGCGTCGTGTGTCGCGTCATCCTCGAGCACACAGGGCCCTGCGATGATCAGCAGCTCACGTCCGGGACCGATGGTATGTGTGCCGAGCGGGCAGGTTGGGGCCATGTCGCACAGGATATCCGCCCAGAGAGGTCCGGGAAACACGTCCCCAGCGAGGGGTCTGCAGCAAATCGCGGCCGGTGAAGCGATTGCAGTGGGCGGCACCCTGGAATGGAGTCAAGATGGTGTTCTCAGGAGCCGATGCCATCGATGGACCCAGGTGGGACGTGGCTGCGGCCCCGGAGCCCCGTCAGGCAGGGGCCATTGGAGGCACGGATCATGCCAGAACTGCCCCGCGAGCCGGAAGCTTTCTCCGAGGCGATCATGCACCTGCTTCGCAGGCAGTACCCCAATCAGGCGATCGACCTGGCCGGTCCCATGGATCTGGTCATCGATGGCCGGCATCTGGCTCTGGCGAACCTGCTCCGAATGGTCAACTGCGATCCTGGCAACGGCATGCAGATTGTCGAGGACTTCCTCTCTCGTATCGTGGAAGGTGACGCAGTGGCCTCCACGCCCATGCCGCTGTCGCTCGCTCGCTCACGCATCATGCCTCGGATTCAGCCCAACACGCTGTTCGAGCATCTGGACCGCGCTCAGGTGGCTCATACGCCGTGGGTGAACGATACGTCGATTGTGTACGTGATCGATCTGCCCCGGATGACGGTCAGTATCACGCTCGAGCAGGTCGTGCGGTGGGGACTGACCATCGAAGAGGTCGAGGCGCAGGCTCGGCTGAACCTCTCGAACTACGCATCTTCGGTTGAAGTGAAACTGGTCGAATCCGCCGAGGGCGGCCGCGTGGCCATCCTTTCGGTCCAGGACGGGTACGACGCTGCGCGGCTCCTGATGAGGTCACTCCACGGGCGATTGGCGCCCAAGCTTCGGGGAGACTTCTACGTCGCTGCACCGGCCCGCGACATCTTTCTGGCCGTCTCCCAGGGCCCGGATGACTTCGTCGAGCGTGTGCAGGTTCGAGTCGACCGCGACTACCGGCGCTTGCCGTACCCCATCACGAACGAACTCTTCGTGGTGACGCAGGACGGGGTGGCAGGGACCGCCGCAGCAGCCTGAGGTTGCGAGGGGGCGGTACCCTCTCCACGTGCTGCTGCTGATCGACAACTACGACTCATTCACGTGGAACCTGGTGCACTGCATCGGCGTGATCGATCCCGCGCTTGCTGTTCGCGTGGTGCGTCACGACGAGGTGTCCGCCCAGGACGTGCTCGGCATGGCACCAAGCCATGTCGTGCTCTCGCCCGGCCCATGTACGCCGGACCAGGCGGGCGTGTGTGGCGAGGTCGTGCGGGCCGTTCGGGGCCAGATTCCCCTCCTGGGCGTGTGCCTGGGGCACCAGGTCATCGCCGACGCCTACGGGATGGACGTCGTACGGCACGAAACACCGGTGCACGGGAAGACCTCACGCATCCATCACGATGGGCGAGGCATCTTCGCCGGCGTTGAGAACCCGTTCGAGGCGACCCGCTATCACTCACTCGGGGTCCGGCCCGAGTCGGTGGACGCGGACTTTGAAGTCTCCGCCTGGACGGAGCAGCGTGATGTGATGGGCTTGAGATGGAAAGGCGGCTGGCCGTGCGGCCACGCGGCGTCGATGACGGGCGTTCAGTTTCACCCAGAGAGTTTCATGAGTGTTCGTGGGCCGCAGCTGGTCCGGGCGTTTCTTGAGCAACCCGCCGCAGTACCCTGAGAGGCATGCAGATGAGGACATCGGTACCGACATTTCGTGGGCGCATCGTGGCCAGCGATGGCATCGAGGTCGTCCTCGCCATTCCAGAGTCGCCGTATCGCCTCCACCTGAGCGCGGCGAGCCCGCCCGCTGCGGCGGTCGGAGACGCGGTACACGGAAGTATCACAGCGCAGGCCGCTCGCCTGCATCGGGCATCGGCTGGTGGTCGGTTCCTGGAGCCCATCGTGGGGCCGCTTCGGACCATTGCCGGCCGCGTCGAATCCATGGATGCGGCCGGGTGTGTTGTACGGTCTGTTGTTCCGCTTCGCGTGGACGTGGACGCGGTCGATCCGAGCCTGAAGGAGGGCGACCTGGTGACCTTCGATGTTCGTCCAGGTGCGGTCTGGTCCGAGGCCTGACCAGCGGCCTGCGACCACCGCCATCACCTGGGCCGGATGCCCTCGACCATGGCCATGAATGAAGGCCGGGCTGCATCGACTGTGGCAGTGGGGCCGAGCAGTTTGATGAAGATCGACCCGTCGGTGGATTCGATCATCGCGACCAGCATGGCGTGATCGGCCTTGTGCCACCCGCCGCCCATACCCAGGTACTCACCGCGCAGCTCCACCAACGTCACCGGCATGTCTGACACCGTCATGCTGGTCACCTCCGGCTGTGGGGGGAGGTCGTCTCCTCGGAACTGCCCCGACCAGCGGCGAATGTTGGCGTCTGTCGTGTTGCCGGCCGCCTCGGCGAAGTGGATGACGGTCAACTCGGCCGGCTCGGCCCCTTCGGCCGCGGGGATCGTCCACGTGTGCAGCCGCATCGGCTTTCGCACCGGACTCCACCGCCAGATGGGATCGGTCGGCGCCTCAAAGCCGAGGAACTCGATTCGCTTGGGATCGGCAGGCCGTGCGAGCTGCGGGTTGGCCGGCGTGCGGTTGGCGGTGCTTGTATCAACTGCAGCCAAGCCTTGAGACGGGCTGTGATGATCTGCGGCGACGTGCGGCGTCGTTGCCGGGCCGGGTGGTGGAGGCGGTTCGGCGTCTTGCGACCCGCACGATGCTGCAAGGGCTGACACAAGGACCGGAAGGATCGGCGTGGCTCGCATGAGGTCACGATAGCATGGCGGTCTGGCCAGGCGTCGGCTCAGGAAGTCAAAAGGCAGGCGGAGACGCATGTCCGAATTGGTGTACGGCAACATGAAACTCTGGGACGGACGCTCGCCGGCGCCGCGGCCGATGACCATCGGCGTGCGGCGTGGACGGGTGGTCGAAGTCGGGGAAGGAACGCCGAAGGGAGCCTTCGTCGATCTCGCCGGGGCCGTCGTGACACCCGGACTTGTTGATGCCCATCTTCATCTGCTGCTCGGGGGGGAGAGCCGGTGCGGCGTGGATCTGTCGCAGGTGGCCTGCCGGGAGGAGTTCGAGGCGGTGATGGAGGCCGCGGACGCGGCGCTTGCTCCGGGAAGGTGGCTCCTGGCGTCAGGATGGAACGAGACCAACTGGGCTGACAGCACCCTGCCGGACGTGGGGTGGCTGCGATGCGTGGGTGATCGGCCCGTCGTCTGCTGGCGGTGTGACTGGCACGCAGCCCTGGTCAACGATGTGCTCGTGCGCATGCTGGACCTCACGGCGGACCCCCGAGGTGGGCGAATCGTCCGCGATTGGTCAGGGGCGCCGACTGGACTGCTCGTTGAGGCGGCGGCCTGGGACTTGGTGAACCCAATCATCCCTCCACTTCCGAACCATGAGCGGGCCGCTGCGCTTGATGGGGCCATGCGGCACCTGCTTGCCTCGGGGGTGACGATGGCCAGGACGATGGAGTATCGCGCCGACGTTGAACGCTTCTACGTCCCTCGCATGGATTCCTTGCCAATGCGGCTTTCAGTCGTTCAACTTGATCGGACGCTTCCGCTTGATCTTGCGTGGCTTGACGAAGTTCCTTCCGCCGGCCGGCTGCATGTGCGAGGGTGCAAAGCATTCCTCGACGGGACACTCGGCTCGCGGACGGCACGTCTGCATGACCCGTACACGGACGATCCGGCCACACGTGGTCTTTGGGTCGAGTTGGCCCTGGAGGGACAAGACGGCGCATGGCTCGATCAGGTCCTGGAGGCGGGGCTGTCGCCCGTCATGCATGCCATCGGCGACGCGGCCCTGTCCCGCGCCCTTCGCCTCCAGCAGCGATGCCCCGAGCGGTGCACGATCGAGCACGCGGAACTCGCAGGCCCTGCGGAACTGGCAGCCATGGACGGTGCCAGACTGAGTGTTCAGCCGACGCACCGCGCCCAGGATGCTGGCATGGCCCAGGTGCGGCTCGGCGACCGCGCATCGAGTCTGTTGCCGTTGCGATCGATGCAGCAGGCTGGCGCGACGCTTGCATTTGGGACCGACTGGCCGATTTCTCCGGTAGACCCGGTCGCCACGCTTCGGGCTGCGATCACTGGGGAAGATGTGCATGGGCGTCCGTTCCAGCCGGAGCAGGCGATGTCGCCCCACGATGCGTTCCTCGCCGCCACGGTTCACGCGGCGGAGGTATGTGGCTATGAGCGGCCACTCTCAGATGGGGCACCGTGCGATCTGGTGATATGGCGCGGTGACCCATTTGCAGATATCCGCACCGCAGCGGTGCAGGCGACCGTGGTCGATGGGACACTGGTCGCGGGCACCTGGCCCACTGAAGACCGGAAGCAACGAGGAGCCGATCGATGACCAAGCCCTTGACGCATCTCGATGATCAAGGCCGCGCCCGCATGGTGGACGTCTCAGGCAAGCCACCCATGCGGCGCACCGCCGTGGCGGAAGCTCGATTCTGCGCCAAGGCCGAGACGCTCGACCGATTGATGTCAGGTGAGCTACCCAAGGGCGAAGCGCTTGCCGCGGCTCGTCTCGCCGGCATCATGGCTGCCAAGCGGGTCGATGCCCTGATTCCGCTGTGCCACACACTGCCGCTGGACCATGTGCATGTCGAGTTCGAGCGGTCAGGTTCGGATTGCCTTCGCGTCGAAGCTTCCGCGACCGTGACGTCTCGTACCGGCGTGGAAATGGAGGCGCTGATGGCCGCGAGCGTCGCGGCACTGACCTTGTGGGACATGACCAAGGCCATCGATACGGACTTGAAAATCGACGGCACGCGCCTTCTGAGCAAGTCAAAGTCACCGGTGTAATCAGCCGTCGGCGGCTTGAACGGCGGCGCAAAATGCCGCGATGGTCGCCGCGCATTTGACGCCCCGGCTCGACTCGACGCCGCTGCTGACATCGACGCCCCATGGCCGAAGCCTACGGATTGCCTCGCCAACGGTGTCGGGCGTCAGTCCGCCGGCGAGAATCCAGGGCGTTTGCAGTGTGCGGGCGGTGCGCGCGAAGGCGACGTGATCGAAAGCCTCTCCGCTGCCGCCGTGAGGACTGTCGATGAGCAGTCGAGCAACGTGCGGGTTTGCATCCCACTCGCGTATCGCTTCGGTGTCGCTCCAGGGCACCGCCTTGACGAGCGGCCCCCTGGCAGCGGCGGTTTCAACAGTCGCGATCGATTCGGCGCCGTGCAGTTGCGTCCACGCGGTGATGCCGTGCGTGATCCACCCATCATTCGGATCGACCAGAAGCGTGACCGGGCAGATGGTGGGGGGCGCTGCCGCCGCCAACCGTTCGGCCTGCTGGCGGCTCAAGCGGCGAGGTGATCCACTCGCCAGGACCAGCCCCACGGCGTGCGCGCCGGACGCTGCAGCGGCCTGGATGTCTTCGGGTCGCGTGAGCCCGCAGATCTTGATGCGGGTCGGGCCGGGGCTGCCATCGTCCCACAGCGTCGCTGCCGTCATGGCGTGGCTTCCTGGAGCAGTTGCTGGGCGAGGTCACGCCGGCGGCCTTCCAGCCCGTCGTGAAGTGCCCGCTCCAGCAGGGGAACAGCCTCCGCGGCGGAGTCGAGCGAACGCACGAGCAGGACCGCCAGGAGCAGGCGAACCTCGCCGGCTCCGGATGCGTCGCCGTGGCCGGCGAGATACCTGCGGTAGGCGCGGGCGGCCGCGGCCCGATCTCCAGCGGCCTGCAGGTGGTTGGCGATTGCCAACTGGTCGGCGGGGGGGAGTGTCGCATCAGGCATCTCTTCGATGCCAGCCTTCCATGTGCTGGCCGCGGCGTCAAAGTCGCCGCGCCGCATCGCGCTTCGCACCACGCCGATGAATGGGGGCTGGACCGGTCTGCCGCCCTGCTGGGCGGGCTTTGGGAGGGGTGCGTTCACGATGTTTCGATACGTTCTCCGGCGTCGCCACTGCCTGATCAGGGAAACAGCGTCCCCATGATCTTGCTTGATGACCGGCGTGAGCCGCAGCAGGAGGATCAGCGCGATGCCCCAGGCGTACCCGCCCAGGTGAGCGACATACGCAACATTGCTGCCGCGGAGCCCTGCCCACCCGGCGAGGTCCATGACGACCCAGAATGCGATGATCCACAGGGCCGGAACCATCCAGATTCTGATGAGGATGAAGATGACCAGTACCCGCACATGGCATCGGGGGGCCAGGACCAGAAACGCGCCGGCCAGGGCGCCCACCATGCCGCTGGCACCAATGACTGGCACCGGTGACGAGAGGGCGTGGGCCGCCCCGGCCACCATCCCACCGAGGATGGCAAATACGGCAAAGCTCGATCGCCGCATGGTGTCTTCGACCGCGGCCCCAAAGACCCACAGGCACATCAGATTGAGGCCGAGGTGCAGCAGGCGGAGCAGCGGATGCTCGGTTCCAGGGAGCAACGGGTTGTCGTGAGCGAATTGATATGTGATGAGTTGCCACCAATGGAAGTCGGCTGAAGACAACTCCATCATCTGAATGGCCTCGAGTCCGCGCTGCTCGCTGATCGAGCCGAGTACGAGGACGGCGAGGTATGCCACCATCATCAGGACGATGAGGGTCTCCGTCACGACGGGGCGGCGGCGCCGCTGAAGATCTGTCCCGAGAAGGATGAACATGGCCGGTCAGTGTACGGGAGGAATGCGGGTGTCCACCCCCCCCGGAACGAGGCGGAAGCATGTACAATCGCCGGCCCGGTGCAGGTCCGCGACAGCCGGCGGTTCCGGGGTCTGGAAACCTGAGCAGGAGTGTTTTCGATGTCAGATGCAGCGGCCACCATGACCATGGACAAGGGACTTGATCACACCATCATTGGTGAATCGACCAAGTCGTTC
>CAZSSV010000011.1:0-19526 GCA_964609425.1 uncultured Isosphaeraceae bacterium
GTTTCCCATGACAACGACTCACCCCATCATCCTGCTCATCGGCCCGACTGCCGGAGGCAAGACGGCCGTATCGGTCCGGCTCGCCGAATTGCTCCCGGGAGGCGGCGAGTGCGTGTCAGCGGATTCAATGCAGGTCTACCGGGGCATGGACATCGGCACGGCCACGCCGGACCCGAGCGAGCGGCGTGGTGTTCGCCACCACCTGCTTGATGTGGCCGATCCAGCGGAACCATGGACGATTGACGACTGGCTCTGCGCCGCCAATGCTGCGATCTCCAGCATTCGCGGTCGCGGGAAGTGGCCCATCGTGGTCGGCGGTACCAACCTCTACATCCAGGCGCTGTTGTTCGGGCTCCTCGATGGTCCTCCGCCCGATCCCGCGCTCAGGGCCTCGCTCCTGGCCACGCCGCCGCACGCGTTGCGGGCGGAACTGGAGCAGCGAGACCCTGCCGCGGCGGACCGCATCCACCCAAACGACCTGCGACGGACCATCCGAGCCATCGAGTACGCCCGCGGCACGGGCCAAGCCCTCTCATCGGCGCAGGTGCAGTGGGCCGACGCGTGCCGGCGGGATGTCATCGTCATCGGCCTGGAGTGGCCCACCGACGCACTCAACCGCCGCATCAATGCGAGGGTCGGGGCCATGATGGAGGCGGGGCTGCTCGCAGAAGTCCAGCGACTGCATGCTGCCGGCCGGCTCGGCGAGCAAGCCTCGGCGGCCGTCGGCTACGCGCAACTGCTCGAACACCTCGAGGGCCGGCTCCCCCTGGCGGAGGCCGTCGAGCAGATCAAGATCAAGACCCGCCGGCTCGGAAAGCAGCAACGGACCTGGCTTCGAAGATTTCGTGTACTCCCCAATCTCACCTGGGTCGATGCGGCCACAATGGACACCGAAGCCATTGTGCTACAAGCACTTCAAGCCGCATCGACGGCACGGCCCCTCTCAGGTGATGGGACCAACCATTCCCAATTTTGATCAAACTCAAGGCTTGACAGCAGCACGGCCGACCACCATAACGCCCCCCCCGGAGGTATCGGAGTCCATTTCCCCCAACGACCCATGGCTGCCAATCTCGTCATTGTGGAAAGCCCTGCCAAGGCCAAGACCATTCAACGCTACCTCGGCGATGACTGGGCGGTCGAGGCATCCGTGGGGCACATCCGCGACCTGCCCAAGCGAAACCCGAAGGGAAGCAAGGCCCCGGTCCCGGGCGTGGACCTCGACAACGACTTTGAGCCGACCTATGAGGTCTCCGCCGATTCCAAGAAAGTCGTCACCAAACTGCGCAAACTTGCCAAGGCGGCCGACGACATCTGGTTCGCGACCGACCTCGATCGTGAAGGAGAGGCGATCGCCTGGCATCTGGCCGAGTGTCTGAAGGTCGATCCCGCGACCGCCAAGCGCGTGACGTTCAACGCCATCACGAAGGCGGAGATCAAGGCGGCCTTTGCGGACCCGGAGCCGATCAACCTCGACCGCGTCAAGGCGCAGCAGGCCCGGCGCATCATTGACCGCATCGTCGGGTACCAGGTGTCACCGCTCCTCTGGCAGCGCGTGGCCGGCGGGCTGAGCGCGGGCCGCGTGCAATCGCCCGCCGTGCGGCTGATCGTCGAGCGAGAGGTCGAGATTCGGGCGTTCATTCCGGACGAGTATTGGCAGGCCGAAGTGCGACTCACCCCCGAGCCCAAGGCGTGCGAATCGCTGTCCGAGGCCTGGCGAGCCCTTCACGAGGCCGAGCAGTCACCGACCAAGAAGGACCTCGCCGCATGGCTTGCATCCCATGGCGCGTTGTCTGCCACGCTTGCGGAGCTCGACGGGTCCACCGCCGACCTGAAGCTCGCACACGCCGATTGGTCAGCCGAGTCGGATGCCGAAAAGACACACCGCGCCAGGATTCTGCATATGGGCGAGGCGCTCGGCCTGTTGGACCCCTCCATCGAGGAGAGGCCTGACGAGGAGGGGAAGGGTCCGGCGGTTCGCCTCCTCACCCTGGCCGGCACACCCGACCCGGCGGCGCGATGGCAGGTCCGCGCCATTCAGAAGAAGCAGTCCAAGTCCAGACCCCACGCCCCGTTCATTACCAGCAGCCTTCAGGCCGCGGCGGCCAACACGCTGGGCTTCACAGCCCGCAGAACCATGGGCGCTGCCCAGGGGCTGTACCAGGGTGTCGAGATGCCAGGTGAAGGCCAGGTGGGCCTGATCACGTACATGCGAACAGACTCCACCCACGTCGCCCCCGAAGCCATCGCCGCTGCCCGCGCTTTCATCGACGACACCTGGGGCCCGCAGTACCTGCCCGAGAAACCGAACGCCTACCACTCCAGTAACCGGCAGGCCCAGGAAGCGCACGAGGCCATTCGTCCCACCGACGTCCGCCGCCGCCCAGAAGACCTTCCCGCGTCGCTGCAGGAAGACCAGCGGCGGCTGTACACCCTCATCTGGAACCGCTTTGTGTCCGGCCAAATGGTCCCGGCCGTCTGGAATCGGACGGAGTTCAGGCTGCGACGGTCCGACAAGGAAACCGGCGCCGAACTCAAGGTCGCCGGTCGGTCGCTGCACTTTGACGGCTGGTACCGCGCGGGCGGCGTCCCAACCTCGGACGGCGAGCAGACACTCCCGGATCTTCAGGAAGGCGACGAACTCGCCGCGTTCGGCATCGACCCACGCCAACGATTCACCACGCCGCCGGCCCGGTACACCGAGTCGGCACTCATCAAGCATCTGGAACGCGAGGGCATCGGCCGGCCATCCACCTACGCCACGATCATCGAGAAGATCCAGCAGAAGTATGTCGAGAAGCTCGACCGATCGTTTCACCCGACGCCCATCGGGGAGGTCGTCACCGAGAAACTCGTCGAGGCGTTCCCCCGTTTGATGGACGTGGGCTACACGCGATCGATGGAGTCGGATCTGGACCGAGTCGCGTCGGCCAACGCAGACTGGGTCGAGACGCTCCGAGGTTTCTATGGGCCATTCGCCGACGCCCTGGCCGAAGCCTACGAGTCGATGACGCACGCGCGGGCCGAGATGACGCCGGCCGACTGGAAGTGTCCTGAGTGCGGTGCACGTACTGCCTACCGACTGGCCCGCAGCGGTCGCCGCTTCCTGTCGTGCTCGGCGTATCCCGACTGCTCGTTTGCGACCGGCGTTGACCGAGAAGGCAAACCGCAACTCGAGCAACGGGTCAACGTCGCGTGCCCCGAAGACGACTCACCCATGATTCTGAGGCAGGGGCGGTTTGGACCGTTCCTGGCATCGGTCAACTATCCGGACGTCAAGACCGTACTCAACGTGGACAAGAAGGGCGGGCTGAAGATTCCGGCGGTGCCGCCATTGAAGACCGAGTTGACGTGCGAGAAGTGCGAGAAACCCCTCAATCTCCGGAACGGCAAGCGAGGCCCCTGGCTGGGGTGCAGTGGCTTCCCAAAGTGCCGGGGCCGCGGCAAGTGGACGACCTTGGATGACGAGGTGAAGTCCACGCTCGAGGCCGCACTTGAGGCGCACGAGCAGGCCAATCCGCGGCCGGTGATTACGCGACTCGACGGTGACCCGATCCCCGAGGGCACGCCCATCGCCGACCTTCTGCTTCCAGGCGAGGACGTCGAACTCGATCGATTTGAGGCGTAGCGGTCCCCTCCCACCGGCACCGATACACTCTGCATACATGGAACGCCGACACACACGTCAGATCTCTGTTGGTGACGGCCGCACGGGCATCGTCCACATCGGCGGGGACGCCGAGGTGTCCGTCCAGACGATGACGTCCGGTTACACCCACGACATCGACGCATGCGTTGCAGAAATCAACAGAATGGCCGCCGCTGGCGCGGACGTCGTGCGGGTGGCGGTCCCGAAGCGAGCGGACACGGAGGCACTCCCGGAGATCCTCTCGCAGACGCGTGTGCCTCTGGTCGCTGACGTCCACTTTCACTATCAGCGTGCGCTCGAGGCGATTGATGCGGGCATCCACAAGATACGCCTGAACCCGGGAAACATTGATGACCGTGACCAGGTTCACAGCGTCATCGATGCGTGCGCCGAGCGCTCCATCCCAATTCGCATCGGCGTGAACGAAGGATCGATCATCGAGCGGAAGGATAAGCAGCGTCGGATGGAAGAACTCGGCAAGTTCTTTGCCGATCACCGACAAGGCCATCTGATGGCACTCATGATCGCAAAGCTCGAGGAGTACCTCGAGATCTTCGACGCGAGAGACTTCCACGACGTGTGCATCAGCGCCAAGTCGATGGACGCGAGGCTTGCCATCGACACGTACCGCGAGATCTCGCGAAGATTCGACTACCCACTGCACCTGGGCGTCACGCATGCCGGACCCCGCGAGACCGGCGCCATCCGAAGCATCGTCGCGCTCGGAACACTCCTGGCGGAGGGCATTGGTGACACGCTGCGAATCAGCTACGCCAGCGACCCAGTCTTCGAGGTTGAAGACGGCCTTGAGATGCTCTGGTCGCTGGGGCTTCGAACGCGAACCGGCGCCGAGTTGATCGCATGTCCAACCTGCGGCCGCATTCAGGTCGACCTCTTCAGCCTCGTCCAGGACGTACGCGAGAAACTGGCTCACGACATCGAAGTTCCCATGAAGGTGGCGGTGATGGGCTGCGTCGTCAATGGCCCCGGCGAAGCCGAGGGCGCAGACATTGCCGTCTTTGCCGGAGACCGACGTGGCATCATTTATGTGCAGGGCCGCCGCGTCGCCAACGTGCCGGAGGAGGAGATTCTCACCAGACTTCTCGACGAATGCCGCACCTTTCAGGATCGCGTTCGTGCTGGAGAAGCGACGCTGGGGGAGAAACAGGTTGACATCGTCCCGCCAGATCCAATTGGCGAGTTGGGCAGCGGTGAGAAACTGATCGCGGAGGGACGCGTCGATCGCGTCTCGATCGGGGAGACATGAGCGTCACCTTCCCACGCCGGGGCTTCTCCCTCCTCGAACTCCTGATCGTGCTGGCCATCATCGGAGTGCTTATCTCCATGTCGGCAACCGGGCTGATGTATCTCAAGCGGCACGCCGGACGCACCGATCAGGCCAACGATCTCCGCCAGATCGGATTGGCCTGGAAGCAATACAGCGTGGACAGCCGAGATCGGTTCGTCCCCGGATGGATTTCCCGCGATGCCCAGAGGGATCTGCGCCTGGTCCTGACCTACCCGGACGGCGAGTTGATTCCGCCGGCCCCCACGTTCGAAGAGGATCTCCCCGATATTGCCGCGCCATGGACATGGAGGCTTGCCCCGCACATCGGGTCGGACCTCGTCCCGCTGCTCGAGCATGACGTGCGAGACGAACTGCCGATTGTGGACTACGCCGCCTACGGAGAACAGATCGCATACCGACCGGCATTCGCCTACAACGGCTGGTACGTCGGAGGTCACTATGACCTGTCGCCCGAAACAGGAAGGCCTCGACTGGCCTTCGTTCGGTCACGGCTCTCCGATCGCACGCACAACAACGTCGTCGCCGAGTCACTCGGCAGGATGTCCCGGCCGTCGTCGGTGTACGTGTTCATGGCCGGCGCAATCATCCCCACCGCTGGGCCGTGGGGCATCTCGGACGCAGACGAGACGGCACCAGGTTGGTACGAAGTCACACCACCGTTCCTGGCTGACCAGCACATGTGGAACGTCCTCTCGTTCGACGACATCGAAACCTTTGAAGACAACGTCCCGATTCCCAGGATCGGCGCCGACATGCGGCTTCCGGTGTACTTCGCTGATGGCCACGTCGCCTCACAGTCCGCCACCGACCTCGCAGACCAGTCTCATTGGATCGACGCAGCGAGGATGGTCGAAGACATTCCCGCCAAGCAGTTCACCCACGAGGCGGAGTAGTCGGGGCAGCCGCTACTGCATCATCCTGGCGCCAAATGCGGTGATCCATCCTCGCAGCATGCCGACCTCCTGGCTGGTGAGGGGTGACGTTGACAGATCGATGTTGATCGCCGGCATCCACCGCGCCTCGACATGGGTCCACCCGCCATCCCCTTCGAGCATGGCCATGAGGCCCGGAAGGTGCCCGGCCCCGTAGATCAGCGCAATCGACTGGTCTGGGCTCATCCGGCCCAGTTCATGACGAACGACATCCATGGCCCGCTCGTTTCGCAGGTCGATCAGGACTTCTCGAACGGCGGGTGCCTGCCGATCCAGCGTGCCGTGTACCAATGCTTCATCACCAAGCATCTCGATCATGAGCACTCGCAGCGTGTCCACGACCCGCCCGCCGAAGAGGGCGTCCGCCAGCGGAATCATCTTCAGCACTCCGCTCAGCACGCCTCCGAAAAACCCGTCTTCCGAGAGCAATGACAACATGCCTTCGACATCCTGCCCCCTCTCCTGAAATGCGGCGGCGACCTCGTCGATGCGCATGTCACCAGGAATCCAGCGGCGATCGGCATACGGGAGTGAATCGATCTGAAACTGGAGCCCCAGCGACTCCGCCATGGTCCGCTGCAGGCCACCCCCACCCGCTTCTTGTGGCGTTTCGGACACCTCGACCACAATGTCGGCCGCGGCGCCCACGCCACCTACCTTCCCATCGGCTCCTCGGCTGATGATGTGGCCCGGCGTCACGACCCAGGGCCTGCCCCAACCGTCACGCGACAGCGGGCGAATGATGGACACCATCGGCGTCTGCGACACTGCTGCCTGCGCGATCGCCTGATTCCACTCCACCAGGTCCTGGCCGGCAAAGACCTCGGCGATCAACGCTGCGGTGGCCCGTGTGGACTCGGCACGCTCGGCTTCGTCCTCCCCTCCCGGTGGGGCGGCCGCCTCGGGAAGGACGGACTCGAACACGACGACATCGCATGCATCCAGCAGCGTTCGAATGTCTTCGTAGTACCCGGGTTCGCCAAGGTGCGTGACACCGACGAGCCAGACCGTGGGGCCCTCGGCGTCGGCACGCCACGCGCGGGCAGCGACCTCCAGTTGGCCGCCCGACTCGGTCCACACCGATCGCATCCACGACGGCTCGGCGGCCATCGCCGCAGACAAGAGAAGACCGATCATGCCTCGTCTCCTGCTCGGCTGGCTCGCTTGTCGCCTTCCTGACCCGCGGCGACGAGTGCCTCAAGGCGGCCGATCGCCCGAGCCGACTGGCCTCGATAGGCCATGTACGGAAAGAGCGTCACGAGGGCGACGACCAGCCCGAAGGCCGTAGTCAACAACGCTGCGGCGATGCCACCGGCAACTTCGGTGGGATCGGTCAGTGTCGATCGCCCACCGAGCAATTCAAAGCTCTGAATGATCCCGAGAACAGTGCCCAAAATGCCCAGAAGCGGCGCGGCGGTGATGATCGTCGACATGGTGACCATGTAGCGTTCAAGTCGTCCGCGCTGATCTTCGACCGCCTCCAGCGCCACAGCGTCGTTGGCCCCCTCTTCGCACAGTCTGCAGGCGACACGCCCGTAGGGCGTTCCATCGTCAGCGACGAGCCCACGCACCAGGGCGGGATCGCCTGAACGCAACGCGTGGTTCAATCGCGCGAGCCTGCGCAGACTGGACTTGCCATTGACTCCAACCCAGAAGATGGCGCGTTCCACAATCAGCGTCAGGCTGATGACGCTCAGGACCAGCAGCGGAATCATGACGTAACCACCCCGCGTCATCAAGGCAGACAACGTTCCCGAAACGCCCGCATCCACATGCGGCGCGGTTGCGACGGAGATGGCCCATACGTGCATGGCCGGTATAGTAGGGGCCAATTCAACCATGACACATTCCACGACAGACAACGGAGTTCTGACGGGCCGGGAGATACTCGCGGCAGCCGGCCGATTGGTTGACCAGTGGATGGCCAACGAGGTCAACTGGAGCAGCCTTCCCCCTCACCTGGCCGACGCGGCCCGCTACGGCGTGCTGGGCGGAGGCAAGCGACTTCGGCCGGCCCTGGTGCTCACGTGCTGCAAGGCCGTGGGTGGGACGGACGAAGCCGCACTTCCAGCGGCCGCTGCGATCGAGTTCGTTCACTGCTTTAGCCTGGTACACGACGACCTCCCCGCACTCGATGACGACACACTCCGCAGAGGCCGCCCGACGCTCCATGTCCATGCGGGTGAGCCGATGGCGATCCTGGCCGGTGACCTCATGCTCGCAATGGCGTTCGGGCTGCTGTCCGATGCACAGTGCAGCGCGGAGATTAGAGCCGCGCTGGTCGGCGAATTGGCTCATGGGACATCCGACATGGTCGCCGGTCAGGTGTACGACACGCTCGGCGGTCTTCCCGATGATCTGGACCCAATCTCCCAGGTTCGGCTGGTTCACCGCAACAAGACGGGCGCGCTGATTCGCGCCGCCTGCCGAATGGGTGCGCGATGCGGCGCCGCCGAAACGGCGCCGCTGCTCGCGATGACGGCCTATGGCGAAGCAATGGGGCTGATGTTTCAGATTGTCGACGATCTTCTGGACGTCACGCAGTCGGCCCAGCACGTCGGCAAGGCGACAGGAAAGGACGCCGCCTCGGGCAAGCGGACGTATCCGGGCGTCCTGGGCGAAGCTGCGTGCCACGAGGCCGTCGAGCGGTTGCGGAACGAGGCGGTGACGGCCATCACGCCGCTCGGCCGACCCCCTGAGATGGCTCGCAGATCTGATGGCCGTTCGCACCTGCTGATCCAGGCGCCCCTTCCCGCGGATTGAGCGCGGGTATCGGCAGCACCACTGCTACACTTCACGCCACTGTTCGCGCCTCAGGAGCCCCGCATGGACCTCACCATCCTTCCCGATATCCAGTCGCCAGCCGATCTGAAGGCACTGGACATCGAGCAGTTGCCAATCCTCGCCGCAGAAATGCGTCACGAGATCTGCAGGCAAGTCCAAGAGACCGGCGGTCACCTGGCGCCCAATCTGGGTGTCGTTGAATTGTTCATCGCACTGCACCGCGTGTTCGACTTTGGGCATGACCGACTGCTCTTTGACGTTGGACACCAGTGTTACCCGCACAAACTTTTGACCGGCCGTTACCCGATGCTGAGCAAGCTTCGACAACGGGGAGGCATGGGCGGGTTTCCCGATCCGGCCGAGAGTGACCAGGACCTGTTCATGGTCGGTCACGCCGGCACCGCCATCTCGACTGCGACCGGAATGGCCCGCGGCGACACGTTGCGAGGCGAGGGATGGTCGCCCGAAACGCCGGATGGCCGCCGTACGGTTGCATTTGTGGGCGATGCGAGCATCGTCAATGGTCTTTCGATGGAAGGACTGAACCACGCCGGCACGCTCGGAAGACAGTTTCTCGTCGTACTCAATGACAACGGAATGAGCATCGCCAGGCCTCAAGGTGCCGTCGCGTCCTACTTCGACCGGCTCCGAGTCAGCGACACCTATCGCTCGATGAAGCGGGCGGCCAAGGGCGTGGTCAGCAGCCTTCCCGGCGGTGAGACGCTTCGAGACTGGGGGCACCGGCTCGGTGAAGTCGCCAAGGACATGGTGACGGACGATCCCTGGTTCGAGAAGTTCGGCCTGCTCCATGTCGGTCCGGTTGATGGCCATGACATTCCCGCACTGAT
This sequence comes from uncultured Isosphaeraceae bacterium, assembly GCA_964609425.1. Lineage (GTDB taxonomy): Bacteria > Planctomycetota > Phycisphaerae > Phycisphaerales > SM1A02 > UBA12567. The sequence goes on from CAZSSV010000011.1 coordinate 9,523, forward strand.
CGAGACGCTGGCGACTGTCAAGGATGTGGACCTCCCTCTCGTGCTCCACGCCCACACCGTCAAGGGCAAGGGATTCGAGTACACCGAGAGCAACGCGACGGCATTTCACTCGCCCAAACCCCACTCTGTCCAGGGGTGCCGCGTCGAGGTCGCGTCAAGCGGCCGCAGTTTCACAGCCGCATTCGGCGACGCCCTGTGCGAATTGATGGAGCGTGACGGCACCGTCACCGCCTGCACGGCAGCGATGCCCGACGGGACCGGCGTCGTGAAGTCCCTCGATCGATTCCCGGACCGCACCTGGGACACCGGAATCTGCGAGTCGCATGCCACCGACATGATGGCAGGCATGGCCAAGACCGGGCTCCGCCCGTTTTTCGCGGTTTACTCGACGTTTCTTCAGCGAGCTTTCGACCAATGCTTTCAGGAAGCGTCCCTGCAGGGACTTCCAGTGAGACTCTGCCTGGACCGCGCTGGACTCGTCGGCGGCGATGGTGCCGTGCACCACGGGTTCTGCGACATTTCGATCCTTCGAACGCTCCCGGGGGCCGTGCTGATGGCGGCCATTGACGAGCCGAGTCTTCGAGCCTCCCTGGAGTTCATGCGTACACGCGATGAAGGTCTCACCGCAGTCCGCTACCCCCGCGACGAAGTTGACGATCGGCTGGTCGCATCCGGGTGCCCCGCCTTTGAACTGGGTACGGCGCGGCCGCTTCGCCAGGTGGACTCGCCGGACGTCATGGTCCTCGCGTACGGTGTGCCCGCAATGACAGCCCTGGACGCTGCCACCGATCTTGAACCGGAACTCTCCGTCGACGTGTGGGACGGACGTTTCGCCAAACCGGTCGACTCAGCGTTGATCGAACGGACGCTGACGCAGGGAGTTCCCATCCTGACGATCGAGGACCACGGCCTCATCGGCGGGTTCGGCGCAGCAGTGATCGAGGCGGCGGCCGACCGGGGCCTGGACACATCGCTGATCTCCAGAGCAGGCCTCCCCGATCGCTGGATTCATCAAGGCAGCAGGGGTGAGCAACTCGCCGAGGCGGGGCTTGACCGAGCGGGCATCCGCGAGGCCATCCGCGCCGCAGCATCCCGGACCGACCGAACACCGTCACCTGTGGTCACAACACGCCGACGCCAGGCTGACGCCGCGGTCTGATCCGCGGCGCGTTTCCGCATGACCTCGCCGGGCCACGCGAGCCGCGTGATAGCGTCGATGCATGCTCGCAACCGTGATACCACTGATGTGCTCGCTGGCGGTCGATCCTGCAACGATTCGTGGCACGGATGTGACGGCCGCCATCGAGTCGCTCGCCGCATCCATTCTGGAAGCCCACCGCCCCGGGAGTCACTGGGACCCCCCGCGGATGCCCTCCGGCGAGAGCACACGACAACATCTCGGGGGGTACACCGCACTGGCCACGCTCGCCCTTCTGACCGCCGGCCATGACGCCCAGACACCGCCACTCTCGGACGCCATCGCCTGGCTGGAGACGATCGAGCCAGACGGCACCTACGCCGTTGCGTTTCGCGCACAGGTTTGGGCCGCCCTCCCAGACCGGTACCTGCCCGCGCTCCAACGGGACATCGACCGCCTCACTGCGTCCTTTCATTGGCAGCAGGGTGGCTGGGACTATCTCTGCAGGCCGGTCGAGCGCATTCCGCGTGTCTCACCCTCGACACGCCACGTCGCGGTCCTGGCGCTCCACGCTGCGGCAGCACGCGGGCTCGACGTCCCAACACCCCTGCTTGAACGCGTTGAACAGGCGACGATCGCAAGCCAGCACTCCGACGGAGGCTGGTCGTACGACGAGGGTGAGGCGTCCAGCGGCTCCATGACGTCCGCCGGCGTCTTCTCACTGCTGCTGGTGGAAGAACTTCTTGGCACACCACGCAACCGCCATGCCGCCGAAGCTCGCGCGACCGCCATGCGCCGCGGGCTGGCGTGGCTCGACGAGCGATTCGTGGCCCAGCCGTGCCCTGGCGGAGGGCGATGCGCGAAGTTTCCGCAGTACTGGCTGTATGCGCTTGAGCGACTGGCGCTGGCAACGGGGACGCGAAGCCTGGCAGGCCGTGACTGGTTGCGGGATGCCGTTGGGACCACACTGAACCGGCTGTGCCGCCGCGATGCGGAGGGCGAGTGGCAGGTGCGGCGTGGCACCTCAACCTCCCGCCTTCGCCAGCGATGCTTCGCTCTGATGATGCTGCATCGTGCTGTCACGCCCCTGGCGTGCGCTCATGTCAACCTCGCCAGCGAAGACCCTGCCCACGCCGTCGGACTCGTACGGAAACTCGCCGAAGCGTTTGAGCAGCAGACCACATGGCAGTCCATCGACATGGCAGATCCCGTCGATGTGTGGCTCGAATCACCCATGGTGATCGCCACAGGCAAGACCCCGCCGCCCTTCATTCGGGCCCACCAGCGAGCCTTGACCGCCGCTCGCCGCAGCGGGCTCCCGCCACCTCACAGCGAGGAGATCCAGCGGGTCCGATCGTACCTGGACCGGGGCGGCTTGCTGGTGGCGGTCGCGCATTCCGGAAGCTTCGCGGCCTCGATCAGACACCTTGCGGCCATCGCGGCCCCGAGTGGATCGTGGTCACGACCACAGCGCGACGCGGCCCCGTACACATTGCTGGGCACGCCCCGCGCTCCGCCTCGCATCGAATCGTTCGACCGCGGGGGACGGTCGCTGGTGCTGCTGATTACTGGAGACCCCAGCGACGTACTGCCGAATGTGTGGGCCATGGCCACCGAGCGATCACCATTCCCGCCGCGTCTGGACTTCGGCCCTCACCCACATCCACCACGTGCGTTGAACGGCGCCGTCGTCTTCGCTGGAACGCCATGGGAGCCGGCCGCCGGCGCGCCGCGGACATCCGATGCATCCGAGCCTTCCCCCCCGGCGGACTTTGTGCCACTGGCCGCCTCGCACGACACCCAAGGCCTCGTGGTCGTTGCGACCTTGGATGCCGCCGGGGATTGGGCCCACATTGAGCGTTTGCTCTCCAAGGGGCGTGTGGTACTGCTGGCAAGCCCTCCCGGACGAGCGGATGCGGCGATGGTGCATGCCCGTGCTTCCGGCATCTCGCTCACCGCACCGCACGCAGCGCCGTGGGCGTCCCAGGTCTCCGTGAACTGGCGTCCATTCTCGCGGCAGACGGGCCGCTCGCATGCAGGTCTTGACCTGCGAATCGGCCAAGCGGGCGAGGGCGAACTCATCGTGGCCCAAAGCGACATCCTGCACGCGCTGCTCGGCCGGCCGACATGGGGTATCCACGGGCACGACACGGAGACGGTGGCGTCGCTGCTTCACGCGCTGGCCGCGCACGCCGGTTCAGGCGACCTGACAACCGCGAAGTTGCCACCCGAGGCCGTTCCGGCGACCATACCCCCGTGACCGCCACCCCGCCAGACCCAGCCAACTCGAGTCCCAACGGACACCTTGCACTTCGCGTACACATGATGCCAAAGGACACGAATGTCCAAGGCACGGTCTTCGGCGGCGTCATCCTCTCGCTCGTCGATCAGGCCGGGTTCTATGAAGCAAGACTCCACGGACTTCACCGCTGGGTCACGGTGTCCATGGATGCCATTCAGTTCCGGCGGCCGGTATGGCCGGGCGATTCGGTCAGCCTGTACACGTCAACCAGCAGACGCGGCACCACAAGCGTCACGATTGACGTTCAGGTCTTCGCCGAACGATTCGAGACTGGCGATTTGATACAGGTCACCGCTGCATCCCTCACGATGGTGAGCGTCGATGCGGGCGGCAAGCCGATCCCCTTTGAGAGTCCTCCGAGCATGTCCACTCCGGCCTCCACGACATGAGCGGGCCCATTCGCCTGGCGTGTTTGGCAAGCGGCGGAGGGCGGACCATTCTCAACCTCGCGGAGCACATCGAGACGGGCCGCTTGAGGGCCGAACTCGCATGCGTCCTGCTGTCTCGTCCCGGGCTTCCCGCAGTCACGCGCTGCATCGAGCGAGGCCTGAACGTTGAAGAGCCGCCGCAGGGCGTCTCGATCGACGCGTGGGTTTCCGAGCGACTCGCGCAGTTGAACCCAGACCTCGTGTGCCTCTGTGGATACCTCCGCCTCCTGCCCATCGAGCCGTGGATGGCTGGGCGGGTGATCAACATTCACCCCGCCCTGCTGCCCCGGCACGGAGGCAAGGGCATGTATGGACGCCATGTTCACCAGGCCGTACTGGATGCCGGCGACACGGTGTCGGGATGTACGGTGCATCTGGTTGACGAACGCTACGACCATGGACCGACCATCCTGCAGCGGCGGTGCCCGGTTCATCCGGACGATGACGCTGAGTCGCTGGCCGCCAGAGTTTTCCAGGAGGAGTGCCTCGCCCTTCCCGAGGCCATTGGGCACATCGCATCGGAGCGCGCTGGAACCATCGGGACCGCGGGCAAGCCAAGCGACACTCCAAAGTCCAGTTCTGAATGAAAATGCGGGAGACCCGGCAAGGCTCCCACGCCTGGCGCGGAGTACACTGAGGCCGCGTCGATGCCCAGCAAACACTCAACCCGAGGCAACTTTCGCCGGTTCTTCCTGCGAGGTCTGGCGGTCGTCCTTCCTGCCACGCTGACGCTCTGGGTACTCGCCCAGGCATACCTGTGGATCAATGAGTCGATCGCTGAACCCATCAACGGCGGCGTCCGGTACGTGCTCTCACAGACGTTCGCCGCGTGGCCCGCTTTGCCACAGTCTTGGGGCATCGTGCCGACCGCCGAAGAGTTGGCGCTTGCCAAGGAGGCGCTCGGCGTGGCAGCCAGCGACACCTCCCAGGACGCAAGCATCATCCACGACTACCAGACCGGGGTGCTCAATGCCTGGTGGGCGGAGAATTGGCCCGTCCGAATGATTGGTCTGCTCGTGGCCGTCTTTGCCGTCTATCTGGCTGGAAGGCTTGTCGGCGGGCTGATGGGTCGGGCCATGTATCGGTGGCTGGAACGCGCCATCACCTCACTGCCGGTCATCAAGAAGATCTACAGCTGGATCAAGCAGATCGTCGACTTCCTCTTTTCTCACCAGGACAAGGCCATGGAGTTCCGCCGCGTGGTGGCAGTTGAGTACCCACGCCGCGGTGTATGGTCGGTCGGCTTTCAAACCGGCAACGCCCTTGAGGAGGTCGGAGCGGCGCTCGGCGAGCCAAGCATCACGGTGTTCATTCCCAGTTCACCCACGCCGTTCACCGGCTACACAATCACCATCCCGAAGTCCTCGACCATCGACTTGCCGTTGACCGTCGAGGAGGCCATCGGATTTACGATCAGTGGTGGCGTGCTCAGACCACCACCCAAGTCCCATGAGCAATCTCAGGCCCTTCCCGCAGGACCGGCCACACGCCAGACTACGCAATCAACTGATGAAGGAGAAGAATGATGCAGATCTCCATGACCACACGCCACGGAGAAGCAACCCCCGCCATCGAGGAGTATGTCCACAAGAAGGCGGAACGCTTCTCACGATACTTCGATCGCATCTCCGCCATCGAAGTCATCGTCGATCATCAGAAGTCCGATCATCTCATCGAATGCATCGTGTCCATTGAGCATGGAGACGCGGTTGTGTCACATGCAACGTCGGACGACCTCTACGCCGCGATCGACCAATGCACGGATCGGGCCGTCAGGCAACTGTCGGACCTGAAGAGTAAACTCCGGGACGACAAGCACCACACGCCGACCTCGGGAGTATACGAATGAAACTGACGGACATTGTGCAACAGGCCGCCATCTGCCCCTCACTCGAGGCAACGTCCCGTGACGACACCATCAAGAGCATGATGCAGATGCTCGTGGACGCCGGTGACGTGGCCGCTGACCAGCACACCGACTTTGTCAAAGCCGTGATCAAGCGGGAGAACCGCGGATCGACTGGCTTCGGAAACGGGGTGGCCGTCCCCCACATGAAGGAAGCTTCCGTGGAGCGTGTGGTCGTGGCCGTCGCCAACGTGGTGGACGGCGTCAACTTCAATGCGCTCGATGGCAACCCGGTCCATTCGATCTTCCTCCTGCTCAGCCCAGCGAACCAACCAGAACTGCACCTCGAAGCCATGGAGGCCGTCTTCGGCAGTCTCAGCCAGGAGACCTTTCGCCGGTTCCTCCGACAGGCGAGCACGGTCGAAGATGTCTTGACCCTGCTCAATGACGCCGACTCGCGGCAACTCTTAGCCTGACCCATCCGCCACGATCAACCCCCACCGAGCGAACACCACGCTTGAGCACATGACGACCAGACGCCGTGTCCGCAACATCCAGCAAAAAGGTGAAGGTGACCAATCGTCTCGGCCTGCACGCCAGGCCTGCGATGCTGCTCGCCGAGACCGCTCAGCGGTTTGCAGCTGACATCACGGTTCGACGGACCGACCAGTCGGACTCCGTAGACGCCAAGTCGATCATGCAGATCATGATGCTCGCCGCAACCGCGGGTACAGAACTGGAGATCTGCGCAACTGGCGACGATTCCGGGGACGCCGTCGGCGCGTTGGCCGCACTGGTTGAAGCAGGTTTCGACGAAGACTGAAGCGCGGCCCTACTCGCTTCCCGACGCGCGGGACATCAGCAGGTCGACACCCTTCTCCGGCTGCAGCCCCTCGAACAACACGGCATGTACCGCATCCACAATGGGCATCTCCACGGCGAACTGCCGAGCGAGTGTGGAAAGGCTCCGCGCTGTCGCAACCCCTTCCACCACCGAGTCCGACGCCTCCTGGTACGCAGCCAGCGTTGTCCCACGCCCAATCGCCTCGCCACATGTTCGATTGCGGCCGTGCGGGCTGAAGCAGGTCGTTGCGAGATCTCCCACACCGGCGACGCCGTAGAACGTGCTGGCCTGGGCCCCCATGGCCGTCCCCAGCCGAGCGATCTCGACCAGACCGCGGGCCAGCACGGCCGACTTCGCGTTGTCGCCGAGTTCCAGCCCGTCGCAGATGCCAGCGGCAATTGCGATCACGTTCTTGCACGCGCCGGCAAGTTCGACACCGACGAGATCCGAGCCGGCATAGATGCGCAGCCAGGGAACATCCAGGCAGGCTTGCACCTCGACCGGCAAGCGGGCATCCTCAGAGGCCGCCACCAGCACCGCCGGTTGCCGGCGGGCCAGTTCGGTGGCGATCGTGGGGCCGGACAAGGCGCACGTGGCCCCGATGGCGGGCGCGACCGCCGCCAGCACCTCACTGGGCCGCAGGAGCGACTCGTTCTCGATGCCCTTGGCCACACTGACCACGGGGCATCCATGCGGCACTGCCTCGGCAAGCCCACCCCATACAGGCCTGATGAACTGCGACGGTATGGCATTGAAGGCCAAGTCGGCACCCGAGAGCGCCTCGGTCGGATCGGCCGTGACATGGACGGCTTCCGCCAGCAAAAAACCAGGCATCCGCCGCGGATTCTCCCGCGTGGCCGCCAGCGTCCGGACACCATCCGGAAACGGTCCCCAGATGCGAACCTCCGCCCCGGCCACCACCAGCGCATCGGCCAATACCAGCCCCATCTGGCCATCACCAATGATCGACACGCGCTTCTGCACAGTCTGGGGTGCTCCCGGCCCTCCATCGGGCCGCGGAGAGCCTAGCAGGCCGAACCCTCCTGCAGGCTCACGCGTACGGGGGAGGATTGGGCCCGGATCGTCTCATCGAGCGGGAGACCGGATCTATACTTCGGACCTTCCCAAGACCGGAGCGACGGCATTTCGATGAGCGAACACGACCAAGCCCCTCAGGCACTCGACCCCACCCTTCTCACCACAGAAGACGGCGCGCTCGCCGACGAGCGGTCTGCTGCCGGATTGGAACGCCGGCTGCTCGTGGCCCTGGGCGGCGGCGTGCTTCTCGGCACCGCGTGGATTGGTGGGCTGATCGGCATCAACCCGCAGATCTCCCAGATCCCCGCCTTCCTGGGCGCGCTCATTCTGGTGATCCCACTGCTTGGCGGCGCCTGGCGGGAAATCGCCACCGGCAGGTCTGCCGGTGATGCGCTGGCGACCCTCGCGGTGCTCGCCACCATGGCGTCCGAGATGTACCTGGCGGCGGGATTCCTCGCACTCTTCCTGTGGGCCGCCAATCTGGTACTCAGCCGAACGGCATGGGGTGCCCAGCGGGCCATTCGCGACCTTGTACACCTGACACCCGACACGGCACGGAGGGTCGGGGCGGGCGGCGAACAAACGGTGAGACTGTCCTCGCTCAGTAAGGGTGATGTCGTCCGGGTCCGCCCGGGTGAGAACCTCCCAGTCGATGGCCGCGTCATCAAGGGGGAGTCGGACATCAATCAGGCTTCACTCACGGGCGAAGCGGTCCCGGTCGAGGTTGGCCAGGGCGCCCCGGTGTACGCGGGCACCACGAACCTCACAGGACAGATCGACATCGAAGTGACCGCCGTCGAAGCTGAAACCACCATCGGCAAGGTGGAGGAACTCATTCGAGAAGCGGAGTCGAGCCGAACCCGTCGGCAGGAGATCATCGAGCAACTTGCCGGGTATTACTTCTGGGTCGTCATCATGGTCGCGGCGCTCGTTTGGTTCTTCGCAACCAGAAGCGGAGAAGAGGCGGTCCGCGCCCAGGCATCGCTACGTGCCATCACGGTGCTCGTCGTGACATGCCCGGGCGGCCTGCTCATCTCGCATCCGACAGCCATGGTCGCCGCGTTTGCGGCCGCCGCCCGTGTGGGCATCATGATCAAGCAGACCCGCACCCTCGAGGCCGCAGCCGAAGTCGATACGGTCATCATGGACAAGACCGGTACGCTGACAAGCGGCGTCTTCGCGGTGTCCCGGCTCAGCCCAGCCGAGGGTATCGAGGGGGCTGCGCTGCTCCAGGCCGCAGCGGACGGTGAACAGCACTCGAACCACCCGCTTGCTCGATCGATTCTGGACACTGCCAGGCAGGCCAACATCACACCAGCAACGCTGGAGCGGTATGAAGAACTCCACGGGCGGGGCGTCATCGCGCACAGCCAGGACGGAGACATCCACGCCGGCCGGGCCGCGTGGCTGATCGAAGTCGATCCCTCCATCAGCGGCGAAGTTGCCGCGGTCGAAGCCAAGATTGAGGGCATGTCCGGCGTGCATGTCATGCGGGGCGGTCGGTACCTCGGCGCCGTCGGATTGGAAGATGCGCTCCGAAGCAATGCGGCAGAAGCTGTGACCGAGTTGCGTGAACTCGGATGCCGACGCATCGCCATGTTTACTGGCGACCGTCTGCCTGTCGCGACTCGTGTCGCCGAGGCGATTGGAATCGACAGTGTCGAGGCAGAGTGCCTGCCGGAAGAGAAACACGAAGAACTCAAGCACCTCATGGCCCGTGGTCACCGCACCATGGTGATTGGAGATGGCATCAATGACGGACCGATCCTCGCGACGGCCGACGTTGGCGTCGCCATGGGGCTGAGCGGCTCTGACATTGCAACAAACTCGGCGGGCGTGGCGCTCATGAACGACGACCTGCGGCACATTCCGTTCCTGCTCTCGCTCGCAAGGCGTACCCGATCGGTCATCAGCCAGAACATCGGCGTGTCCATCCTGCTGGCGGTCATCGGATTGGCGCTTGCCGCCACCGGGACGATTCTCACGCTGTGGCTCGCGCCGTTCTACTACGCACTCGGCTACGTCGTGGTCATCGCCAACAGCCTGCGACTGGTCCGCTTCGGTGAAGAGTTCAGCGAGGCCGAACAGTCCCGGGCCATGAAGGAGCAGGCGCGGCATCGCCGCCTTGAAGCCGGCCAGGCGCGACGCGCTCGCATCGCGGCCACGGGGGGCTGACGCCCTGTGGCAGCGTGGAGGCGTGGCCTGGTGCCCGCCCACTCAGTGTGCGAAACGCGGTCGGTCCCCACGCATGCGAATCCGGGCTCGTGGTCCACTCAACCGGCGGCGTGACCGACCCGGGCGGACGACTCGGCCTGACGGGGACCGGAGCCGCATGAGAACGCTGACCAATCGCTACGCGACCGTGATCGAGTCGTCGAGAAAAACGTCCTGGATCGCGTTGAGTAGCT
>CAZSSV010000012.1:0-11083 GCA_964609425.1 uncultured Isosphaeraceae bacterium
CGGACCCCTGGGCTGGTGGGCGACGTCCTCGGATGAGGGCTTCCGCCTGCGGTTGTTCATTCTCTCGCCGGAGGGTGATGAAGGCCTGTAAGGGGCTCAGGTCCAGCCCAACTCAAGGAACACGGCGTCATAGAGCAGATCGCTCACGATGACTGCGACGATCGTCTGAACCACGGTGTCGGTGGTTGCCTTGCCGACTCCAGCGGCGCCGCCGCTGACTCGCAGCCCGTTGAAGCAGGCGATGGCCCCGAGCATCAGGCCGAAGGTGGCGGCCTTGAGCAGCCCGGTCAGAAAGTCCGCCATGTTGAGTTGATCCAAGGTGTTGTCGATGTACGTCGTCAGCCCGACATCGAAGAAGAGCACCGAGACGCCGCAGCTGCACGCCACCGCCGTCACGTCTGCCAGGATGGTGAGCAGCACCAGACTGACGGCGGTTGCCGTCATTCGAGGGAGCACGAGGAACCGAACGGGATCAAGCGCATGGGCTTCGAGCGCTTCGATCTCCTCGCCAACCACCATGGTCCCGATCTCGGCGGCGATGGATGCGCCTGCAAACCCTGTCAGGACGACGGCCGAGATGATCGGTCCCATCTCGCGGTACACGGCAACGCCGACAATGTTGGCGATCTTGCTCTCCTGGCCGAGCTCCGAGAGCGGGGGGTACATCGAAATCGCCAGGATCAGGCCGATGCAGCCGCTGACCACCAGGACGATGCCTGCGGATCGCACGCCCACACGGACCATCTGAGCAACGATTGCGGGCCACCCGAGCCGGACGTTGCGCTTGCGAAGTGAGCGGAGGTACCAGGCGCCGACGGTGCGTGTCAGAAACGCCGTGCCTCCCAGCAGGGTCAGAAAGTCGATGGCCCCCTGGCCCAGCCGGCCGATTCCGCGGGAAAGCGGCGAAGTTCGGGGCGACGGAGGTGTGTCGGCCATCAGCTTTGGTCGTCTCGAATCGTAAAGACCGCGTCCAGTTTGGAGATCTTGAAGATGGAGGCGACGCGGTGCGAGGGCCGGACCAATGTCAGTTGGCGGTCTTGCCTCCGGCATACCTGGAGCGCTTCGACGAGCGTGGCGACACCGGAGGAGTCCATGTAGGGCACTTCAGACAGGATGATCTCGACAGGGAGATCCCCGTCGGTCAGCGCAGCCTGCAAGGACATGCGGAGTTTGGGTGAGGTTGAGAGATCGACCTCGCCTCGTGGGGTGATTCGCAGGGTGCCACCTTCAGTCGAGCAGTCGATGACGAGTGTGTTGTCAGCGGCCATTCGGTATCTCCTCCGTGGACAGCGCGTCGGACACCGAGACGCGTACGCGCATCGTCATCATCGTGCCACCCTCCGGCCTGTGCCGCCATGTGACATCATCGGCTGCCTGTTGAATCAGGTGCACGCCAAGGCCTCCTGGTCGGATGTCGTCCAGGTGCCGCGACTTGATCAGGTCTACGGGCACCTGCCTCCCATCATCTTCCAGCGTGATGGTCAGGTCTGCTCCGGAGTCGGTTCGGGCCGCCGCGCACGCCATGCGGATACGCCCGCCCTGGTCGCCGTAGGCGTGGCGAATGATGTTGGCGGCAGCTTCGTCCACGCCCATGGCCAGTTGGTGGGCCCGGTCGTCCCCGATGCCTCGACGCCTGCACCAGAACTCGATGGTGCCCCGGAGAATTCCCAGCAGGTCGGGCCTTGCGTCGAGCTCGACGGTGATCTCAGAGTTGTCATGTGCCGGATCGGGCATGGCTTGGGGTTGATCATACAGTGGGACCGTTGGCGGTTCCGATCCGGGTGCGGCGGCTCGGGTAGACTCCCCGCCTTCCCTCAGGAGTACCGCCATGGCGAGTCCAGCCATCGGCTCGACCCGGCCAGCCGGCGTCGAGACCATTCCAATTCTCGACTTTGGAAGCCAGTACGCTCAGTTGATCGCGCGGCGGGTGCGAGAGGCCGGCGCCTTCAGCGTGTTGGTTGCTCCAGATGTGGACATCGCCTATGTGAAGTCCCTGAACCCGGCCGGAATCATTCTCTCAGGCGGGCCTGCGAGCATCGACGAGCCGGGTGCGCCTCGGTGCGATCCCGGGGTGCTGGAACTGGGCGTGCCCGTACTCGGCATTTGCTACGGCATGCAGTTGGGGTGCCATCTGCTCGGGGCGACCGTCGACAGGGCCGAGTCACGTGAGTACGGGCGTGCCCGTCTGACGATCGGGGCAGCGAACGGACTCTTTGAGGGACTGCCCCCCGACATGACGGTGTGGATGAGTCATGGAGATCAGATTACCGACCTCCCCGATGCCTTTGACGTCATCGCAGCGACCCCCACATGCCCGGCCGCTGCTGTGTCACATCGCACACGTAACTTCTACGGGCTTCAGTTTCACCCGGAAGTGACCCATACCCCGCACGGCATCGATCTGCTTCGGAACTTTCTCTACGAGGTGTGTGGGTGTCGTGGCACCTGGCGGATGGCCGACTTCATGGAGGCGCAGTGCAAGACGCTGCCCGATCTTGTCGGTGATCGCCGCGTGATCTGCGGCCTGAGTGGTGGCGTCGACTCGTCCGTTGTTGCGGCACTGCTGCACCGGGCGATTGGGGATCGCTTGACCTGCATCTTTGTCGACAACGGCCTGCTGCGAAAGAACGAGCGGGAATTGGTGGAGACGACGTTTCGCGATCACTTCGACATCGATCTTCGCGTCGTCGATGCGTCCGCAGCGTTTCTCGCCGACCTCGAAGGCGTCGAAGACCCTCAGGAGAAGCGCCGGCGTATTGGACACCGCTTCATCGACGTCTTTCGTCGTTCGGCCGATGAGGCCGCAGAAGCGGGGGGGCCGCCTGTCCACTTCCTTGCTCAGGGGACGCTCTACCCGGACGTCATCGAGTCGGGCCAGGGCCATGCGGGGACCGCGGCGAACATCAAACTCCATCACAATGTCGGCGGCCTTCCTGAGGAACTTGGGTTTGAACTCATCGAGCCCTTGAGAGATCTCTTCAAGGACGAGGTGCGCACGCTCGGTGAGGTGCTTGGGCTGCCCCCCCACGTCGTGTGGCGGCATCCCTTCCCCGGCCCCGGGTTGGCAGTGCGGATTCTCGGCGACATCACCGGCCCGAAACTGGACCTGCTTCGAGCGTGCGACGAGATCGTTCTGGACGAAATCGTCTCGGCCAACCTGTACCGAAGCACCAACCAGGTGTTTGCCGTTCTGCTGCCGGTCAAGAGTGTGGGTGTGATGGGCGATGGCCGAACCTACGACTCGGTCGTTGCGGTTCGGGCGGTCGAAACGCAGGACTTCATGACCGCGGACTGGGCGCGGATTCCATACGACGTTCTTGCGACCATCAGCAATCGGATCATCAATGAAGTGCCGGGTGTGAACAGGGTGGTCTATGACATCTCGAGCAAACCACCCGCCACGATCGAGTGGGAGTAGTCAGTGCTCGGTCGTCGCGTGCGGGCCTGGTCCCTGATGTCCGGGCTGTGAGGTCGCCGATTTTGCCAGCCCAGCCGGTTGCTCGGGCGAGACCTTGGCAAACACAAGCCGCCCCGCACTGGTCTGGACCGCGTTGGTGATGATGATTTCGACCTCGGACCCGATCCGATCTCCCGCATCCTCGACGACCACCATGGTGCCGTCCGGGAGGTAGCCCACACCTTGTCCCTCCGACTCGCCAGGCCGGGCGATCGTGAGCCGAATCCGTTCGCCGGGGACGGCGGGGTCGCGGAGAACATCACCCAGGTCATGCAGATTGAGCGTGGCGACGCCACGGATCTCCGCAACCCTGGCGAGATTGGCGTCGGTGGTGACGATTCGGAGGTTCTTTTCGGCGGCGAGATCGACCAGCATCGCGTCGACCTCCATCGAGGGTGGCGTTTCGACGTGCTCGATGTCGAGGGTGATGCCTGAGGTGTTCTGGAGGAGCCGCAGGTTGCCCATGCCGCGGCGGCCGCGGTCCCGTTTGAGGCGGTCGTTGGAGTCGGCGAGGGCATGCAATTCAGCCACCACGAACTGCGGAACGATCAGGGGCGCGTCCAGAAAGCCGGTCTTGGTGAATGAGTTGAGCCGCCCATCGATCAGCGACGACGTGTCCAGCAGCATCGGACGAATGCCTCGGACCTGTCGGGAGAACTCCACATAGGGGATGACCAGCCGAATGCTGTCGCGAGTCGAGAGTACGACCGAAACCGCGACGTAGCAGAGGGTCAGGCCCACTGCGAGTTTGAGCAGCGTCAGGTACTTCAGGGCCGCTTCGTCGCCTGAGAGTTCCCACGCGTCGGCGATCAGGTCGATGAGTACGCCAACGGCGAGCGAGGCGAACAATCCTGCGACCACGGCAAGATAGACGCCCACCACGTTGGAGATCCGCTTGTGGGGTGTGCGGATGTCCAGGAGGACGACAATGACCACGACAGCCAGCGTCGCGGTGATTGGCATGACGAAGTCGATGAGGGGGTTACCCCCGGGTTTCGAGTTTGTGATGGGGAGCGACGCGGCGGCAAGCATGAGGCCCAGGTACAGAATGCGGACCGCTGTGAGCAGGAATGGCGGGTCCGTTCGGTCCACCTCGTCTGACAAGGAGTTGCGTCCGGTGCTGGGCGTGGAATCCTGCATTGGGGCGAGTGTACCAGTGCGGTGCGGCGCGATACGATGGACGCCAGGGGGTGTGGCAGGCGGCCGGGTCCTTTGGGCGGTCGGCTCGTGAATCTGGTCAGGGCTTGATCGCAGCAGCCATAAGCGTCGTTGTCCGTGCCATTGGTTTCCTGGCCGCCTACCACACCCCTCTGGATCAGTGTCTTCGAGCATGAGGACGATTGCCGGTGAGTTACACCGTTCTAGCCAGGCGCTACCGAAGCCGCGACTTTGACGAAGTCGTCGGCCAGGCTGCCATCGCCGACACGCTTCGACGTGCCGTCGAGCACGACCGCACGGCGCACGCGTATCTGTTCTGTGGAACACGAGGGGTTGGCAAGACGACGATGGCTCGCATCTTCGCCCGGGCCATCAACGTCAGCGACGACTTACAGGATGGAGATGCCATCGCCGACGCCATCATGCGTGGGGACGACCTCGACGTCATTGAGATCGACGGCGCGTCCAATCGTGGTGTGCAGGAAGCGCGGGACCTCATCGCCGCGGCCGGGCTCTCGCCTGCGCGGTGCCGCTGCCGCATTTACATCATCGACGAAGTCCATATGTTGACGACCGAGTCGTTCAATACGCTCCTCAAGACGATGGAAGAGCCGCCCGAACACGTCAAGTTCATCCTGTGCACGACCGAGCCTCACAAGGTTCTCCAGACCATCCAAAGCCGGTGCCAGCGATTCGACTTCAAGCCGATTTCGGGGCGATTGATCGCAGAACACTTGCGGTCCATCGTGAACGCCGAAGGCGTGCAGGCCGAAGATGCGGCACTGGCCCGGGTGGCGGAACTCGGCAACGGGTCGATGCGCGACGCATTGAGTGTGATGGACCGGCTGCTCGCAGCCGAGGACGGGGAGATCACGCTGGACTTTGTCGAAGAGACGCTGGGCCTACCCGCTCGCGTACTGGTCGATGCGATCATCGATGCCATTTCAGCGGGCGATGCGGCCGGTGTGCTGCAGTCCGCCGATGCGCTGTTGGCCAGCGGAACCAGCATTGAGCAGGCGATGTTGGCGCTCATTGAGTCGTTGCGGGCCATGCTCCTCGTGTCCGCCTGCGGCGCCGACACGGAGGTGCTGGAGGCATCGGACGCTCGGCGTGAGATCGCCGTTGCGCAGGCGTCCCGATTTGACTCGGCCTCGATCGTGCACGCGATCGCCGTGTGTGACGCGGTGGCGCGGCAGGGAAGGCTGGGCGCGTCGGCTCGAGCGGTGATGGACGCGGGGTTGGTGCGTCTGGCGCTGGCGAGCGAGTTGGTGGAGCCGACAGCGGTTGCAACCATGCCCGTTCAGCGGCCCGCTGCACCGGCGACCACGGCGCCAAGCCCGCCCGCGCAGCCTTCACGTCCCGTCGACGCCACGCCCGCGAAAGAGTCAGGGACCCGAGGGGCTGCACCCGAAATCCAGGCCTCCTCAGCGTGCGAGCCCCTGGAAGCGATCTGGACCAAACTCGTAGACGAGGCGACGACGCAGGCGGCCAAGGCGGCGTTCGAGGGCATTCGTCCAGTACGATTCGATGCCGATTTGATCGTGGTCCGTTCTGACGACGGCCCGGTACCGGCGGTTCTGGTCGAACGGCTCGCCAGCCGAATCTCGGATGCCGCAGGACGATCGGTTCGTGTGGAGTCCGATGCGCCGAAGGCGGCAGCGTCCGTGGCTCCCGCCGAGCATGCAGACGACCCACGCGTGGAGTTAGCGAAGGATCTCTTCGACGCGACGGTCATCGAAGTCCGGAAGGGCAATGGAGGACCGCAGGATGCTTGATGGACTGAAGAACATGGCTGGCATGGCCTCGCTCATGCGTGACCTTCCAAAGCTTCAGGCTCGGATGGAGGAGGTCAAGGCGTCTCTCACTGAGGTGCGCGTGCAAGCGGCGAGCGAAGGCCGCCGGGTTGTGGCGACAGCGGACGCCGCTGGAAACCTGGTCGGCATCGAGTTGCAGGAAGCTTCCGACGCTGAAGTGCTGGAGACCGTCAATCGAGCCCTGGCGATGGGGCGGCAGGAGGCGCAGCGGAGACTCGCCGAAGTCGCTGAAGAGATGGGGTTGCCCTTGCCCGCAGGTGGGCAGGGTCTTCTTGGTGGCATGTAGTGTCGGCAGGTGGGTCCTATCCAGAGCCAGTTGAACGGCTCATCGAATGTCTGCAGCGCATGCCCGGCATTGGGCGGCGAACAGCGACACGACTCGCCTTCCACCTGCTCAAGGCCCCGGAGGAGGAGGGCCAGGCGCTCGCCTCTGCGGTGCTGGACGTCCGCCATCGCGTGGCATGCTGTCAGACGTGTTGGCAGTTGACCGACGAGCAGCCGTGCAGGATCTGCAGCGATCTCAATCGTGACGCCTCGTGTCTGCTGGTCGTCGAGCAACCTCGCGACTTGATGAGCATGGAAGCGACCGGCCTTCACCGCGGTGTGTATCACGTGCTGACCGGCCGGCTTGACCCGCTCGGTGGGGTCGGTCCGGAAGACATCACGGCCCACGCGCTGCTGCAGCGTGTGGACGTTCCCCAAGCCAACGCGCGGGGTGTCCGGGTGGAGGAGGTCATCCTGGGGCTCAGCCCGACGCTTGAAGGCGACACGACGGCTCACTTTCTGGCTGAGTCCTTGAGCGGTCGTGACGTGCGTGTGACGCGTCTTGCCCGTGGATTGCCCTCTGGTGGTGCGCTGGAGTTTGCTACGCCGGCCATTCTGGCCGACGCGCTTCTTGGCAGAACGCCCGCCTGAGTGACGCTGCCACGCTTGCCCGTACCATGGGGGGCATGGGCATGAACTTTGAAACACGCCAGCAGGCAGGGCTCACGCAGCAGCAGAAACTGAGTCCGAGGATGATCCAGTCGATGGAGATCCTCCAGATGCCTGTACAGGCGCTGCAGGAACGGGTGGACCACGAACTGGAAGCCAATATCGCGCTGGAGGTTGATGAACATCTCGCCGGAAGCGAGGGGCCGGTCGAAGGCGAAATCGAGGACGAGGAGCTGGTCGTCGGAGAGTCCGATGCGACCGGCGACAGTGCAGACGACTTTGAGCGGCTCGCGACGATGGAGAAGTCTTACGGAGAAGCATTCGACAACGAGTACTCGTCGTCGAGCTGGTCCGCGGCGCGCATGTCCGGGGAGCGGGACCGCAAGATGGATGCCATGGCCAACCTCAGCGCCCGATCAGAGAGCCTGGTCGATCAAGTGCTGCATCAATGGTCGTTCGCCGATGTGTCGGACGACATCGCGCAGGCTGGCAAGACCCTCATCGAACACTTGAACGACGATGGCCTGCTCGACCTGCCCCTTGAAGAGATCGCCGCTCGGCAGGACGCCCGCGAGTCCGCCGGTGTCGGCGTTCTTGAGCAGGCCAAGCGAGCGCTCATGGCGATTGTCGAGCCGCCCGGTATTGGCGCTTCAACAATCAAGGAGTGTCTGCTGCAGCAGGTTGACGCGTGGAAGCGTCGTGACGGCGAGGATGTCGAAGTGTGGGACCGGGTCGCATCGCTGATTGAGGACCACCTGGACGACTTGGTTCAGAATCGACTGCCGGTGATCGCTCGCAGCACCGGGCTGGAACTCCAGCAGATCAAGCACGCCATGCGGTCGATGCATCGGCTGAGCCTCTCGCCCGGGCGGGAAGTGGTGGACGAGCACGTCCCGCCGGTTCTGCCGGATGTCATCGTCGAGTACGACCAGCAGCAGGACTGCTATGTGGCGGCCCTCTGCGATGGCGTCGTACCACCACTTCGCGTCTCTCCCAGGTATCAGGAGATGGCCACGGACAAGTCGGTTGATGGTGAAACGCGGACGTTTCTGTCTCGGAGCGTCGGCAACGCGCGGTGGTTGATTGAGTCGATCAATCAACGTCGCAATGCACTGCTTCGTGTGGTCGAGGTCGTGCTTGATCGCCAGCGAGGGTGGTTCGACCAGGGCGCACGGGGATTGAAGACGTTGCCGATGACGGAGGTCGCAGACCTGCTCGGCGTGCACGTGGCGACGGTCAGCAGGGCGGTTTCGGAGAAGTGGCTTCAGACGCCCCGTGGCATCGTGCCACTGCGCAGGTTCTTCTCAGGAGGCACCGAGACCAGCAGTGGGGAGGACTTGTCGTGGGAAGCGGTGAAGGCGATGCTCAGGGACATCGTGTCCGAGGAAGACCCTGCCAAGCCGCTGGGAGATGAGGCCATCGCCGCCGCGCTTCGAGCACAGGGTGTGGCGATCGCCCGACGGACCGTCGTCAAGTACCGTCAGCAGCTCGGCATCCCGCCTGCGAGATTGCGTCGAACCTACGGATGAGCGGTCTCAAACCTGTTCGACTTCGGCCGTCTTGTCGCTGCACAGCGAATCGACCTGGCCGATCTTCCCTTTGGTCAATTCTTCGATTTCGCCCTTCAGGTCTTTGCCCTGATCCTCGGAGAGCGAATCGCTCTTGTCCTTGATGCGGCCATCGACCTGTTTCATGGCGTCGCGTCGCTCATTGCGAATCGCGATGCGGGTTTCCTCTGCAAGCTTTCGTACCTGCGCGGCCAGTTGTTTGCGTCGTTCCGCCGACGGCGGGGGGATATTGATGCGAATCTGTTCCCCCTCGACCTGTGGATTCAGCCCGAGGTCGGCGGTCTCAATCGACTTGGCGATGCCGTTCTTGAGCGTGGGGTCGAAGGGCTTGACCAGCAGTTGGGTCGTTTCCGGCACCGAGACGGCGGCGACATCGCGGAGATCGACCATGGCCCCATAGGCATCGACTTTGAGGTACTCGAGCAGGGCCGTGCTGGCCCGCCCCGTTCGGATGCCTCGGAGTTCCTGTTGGTAATACTCGATGGACTTGGCCATTCGAGCACGTGTCTCTTTGACGACTGCGTCGCTCATACCTGCTCGCTCCGTTTTTCCGTCAGGTGATCCCTGCCGGAGTCTCGTTGTGGATCAGCGTTCCCACCTGCTCGCCTTCCACGACGCGCTTGATGTTGCCGGGTTGCTTGAAGTCGAACACGATGACCGGAAGATCATGTTCCATACACATGGACAGGGCGGTGAGGTCCATGACCCCCAGCCGGTCCTCAATGGCCGTCGCAAAGGTGAGCGCGTCATACCGTTTCGCGTCCGGGTTGACCGCCGGGTCCGATGCGTAGACACCGTCTACCTTCGTCGCCTTGAGGACGACATCGCAGTTCAACTCCGTCGCTCGTAAGGAGGCGCACGTATCCGTCGTAAAGAAGGGGTTCCCGGTGCCGGCCGCCAGAATGATGCAGCGGCCCTTCTCCATGTGCCTGAGCGCCCGTTTGCGAATGAACGGCTCGGCGATCGACGGCATGTTGATCGCCGACATCAGCCGTGCTGGCTGACCGAGATGCTCGAGCGCTTCCTTGAGGGCCATGCCGTTCATGACGGTGCCCAGCATGCCCATGTAGTCGGCTGTGGACTGGTCGATACCCAGTTCGCGCGCGAGGTTGGCGCCGCGGATCATGTTGCCACCACCGACCACGACCGCGAGTCCGACACCCGTTCCTGCGACCGAGCAGATCTCGGAGGCGATGCTGCGCAATTCAGATCCGTCGATGCCCCCGACACCCGGCTCGGAGAAACTTTCGCCGCTGATCTTCAGAAGCACACGGTTGTATGGTGAACGACCCGTCATAGTGCCCTCGCTGGCCCGACCATTGAACGGGTCAGGCGGCTGCCGGTCAAGTGCGGGTGCTCATACACCCTCAAGCCAACTCAGACGCTGTTGCAGCAGTGTCGTGACGTCGTCGAGCATGTTGCGGGCGGCGACGGGCCACACGGCCCATCGAGTCGAGTAGGGCTCCGTTGCCAATTCCAGCCCGTCGCGGATGGCGCGCTTCATGCGGCGGGTATTGAGTTGCGAGAGAAACTCCTGGTCCATGGGCGCGGCGATCTGCAGGTTGTCCGGGGCGGGAACGATGATGGCGACCGGGTCGTCCACGTCGGTGGCCTCGTGCTCCAGGTAGTACGCCACCGTCCAGAACCAGCAGTCCCCGTACCAGCGGAGGCCTTCCACCAGACCGCCTCGCTTGGCGAGGAAGTCCCGCGTGGCGTCGAACAGCTCTGCCGCGGGGACCGGGAGGTCCATCCGCAGGTCGTCGATCGAGGGGACGTTGAGCTCATCCTGCCACGGTGATCTTTTGTCTGTCATGGACATGGCCGGACATTGTACCGTTCCAGCCCCGGGGGGCGGGGCGGACCGGTGGCCGCGGAGGTAGAATCGCCGCCATGGCTCCCACGGACAGTACGGCCCCGCCCGCGGCGGATGTGTCCTCTGCACGAATCATGCTGGTGGACGATAACCAGCAGAACCTCGAACTCATGGAGGCGTATCTGGCCGAGTTGGGCTGCGAGCTCCAGACAGCGGAGGACGGGATCGCCGCGATCGAGGCGATCGAAGCCTGCACCCCCGACCTGGTCCTGCTGGACGTCATGATGCCACGCATGTCCGGGTTCGAGGTCTGCCAGCGGATCAAGGCGCAGCCGGCGAC
>CAZSSV010000012.1:11093-19479 GCA_964609425.1 uncultured Isosphaeraceae bacterium
ATCATCATCGTCATCATGGTCACGGCCTTGAATGAGGTCGGCGACTTTGAACGGGCCGTCGAGTGCGGGACGAACGACTTCATCGCCAAGCCGGTCAACAAGGTCGAGCTTCTGGCCAGAGTGCGATCGCTCCTGGACCTGCGTATGCGGCAGCAACTGGGGAGCCCGGTTGGCTCAGAGATCCGACCGCGGGCGGCCGATATCGAGGGGCTGACCGACGAGGGAGACCGCATGCTTCCTCCGCCGGCTGAGGAAGCGGAAACCGAGTGATCGGCGCGTGCGACGACGCCGGTCCCACCTTCGGCCACTTCGGGCCGGCACCGGCGTCATCGCAAGTCTGTGCGTTGTGAAGCCCGGATCAGGCCGCAGCGGCGCGGCTGGTGATCGCTGGCGTGTCGCCGGGGCGGACCCATGCAGACCCCTTTGGATCAAACCGGCTCATGAGATGATCGAGATAGGATCGGAGCGCCCCGGGTGTGAAGGTGACAAGCCAATCGACGGGCGCCGTGGGATTGTGTGTTCGAATGGCGTCGATCAGGTTGGCTTTGGTGTCCATGGTCGTGCTCGTCTCCTTGGGGACCTGCATGGCGTGCAGGCCTGAGGCATCACTTCGGCTGGGCGGCCTCGCCGGGTGGAAGTGATAACCCGGCCCTCAGGGACTGGAAACGGTGGTTCTGAGGCCGAGCCACACCATGTCGGGCGTGACGCGCGCGACCGGGGCACAACATGTTGGGGGTCATTTTTTCTTCCGCCAACGTCCGGAAGTGACGTCAGGGGTTGGGCTTTGAAGGGGCGGGCTTGGAGAGGACATGCACCGCGTCAGCGGCCAGCGTGCCATGCCTGCTCGTGCTCGCGTCTGGCCAGTGGATACGCACCTCTTCGAGGGCAGGTGCGTCGCCAAGCCCAACATGCACGGTCGGGTCGTTGGACGCAAGGTAGGACCATCCGCGGCGAACCGGCCGGGTCACGGTCCGCTCACCCACGCGGCCCCGAAGCGTGGCGCCCAGTGCAGGCCGGCCCGACTCGTCGACGACCCGCACCCGCACCCAGTGGCCATCTTCGCCGCGAAGGTTGCGGTACACGTTGGCGGGGGCGTCCCGATTGACCACGACAATGTCGATGGCGCCGTCCCCGTCGAGGTCTCCAAAGGCAGCGGCTCGGCTGGTCAATCTGGCCGGGTGCGCGGTGCCGTCCCCGAGGGGGTGCGGCTCGAACCTGCCGCGGCCATTTCCGTGAAGCACGGCATTGATCTGCGCGTATGGATCTTCACCTTCTGCGGCGGGTTCTCGTGCGACGGCCCCATTGGCTTCGTAGAGGTCGAGGTACCCGTCGTGATTGAAGTCGATCCAGCCGAGTCCGAACCGCGTGGCGTGCCGCGTTGTGGACCGAATGCCCGACCTTCCTGTGATGTCCACGAAGTAGTCCCCGTCATTGCGAAAGATCGAGTCCGACTCTCCGGTCAGATTGCACACGATGATGTCGAGGTCGCCGTCGTCGTCGATGTCGTTGGTATCGACCCCCATGCCCGCCTTTGCGATGCCCTCATCGTCGAGGGCGCATCCACGGTTCATGCCGGTTTCGATCCACGTTCCGTCGGATTGGCCCATCCAGAGGAGATCCGCCATGCCGTCGTTGGCCACGAACAGGTCCGGTCGACCGTTGCCGTCCCAGTCCCCGGTGATCACGCCAAGTCCGGTGCCCTGCGCCGCGTCGAAGCCGGCCTCGGCCGTGGCGTCGGTAAAGCGGCCGCCGCCCTCATTGCGGAAAAAGAGGTCCCTGGCAGGGGCCAGATAATTTCGGGGTGAGCAGTAGTCCTCGCCTCCGAGAGGGCTGAAGCAGGCCATCTCCGTCTCTGGTGACCAGTCGAGGTAGTTCGTCGCGTAGAGATCGAGATCGCCGTCGAGGTCTGCGTCAAAGAAAATGGCTGAGGCCCCCCAGCCGTCGTGGCCGGTGCCCGACGAGGCCGTGATGTCGGTGAACACGCCGCCGTCATTCCGCAGCATGGCGTTCTGTCCGGCATTGGTGATGTAGAGATCGGGGTCCGCGTCGCCGTCGATGTCACCGACTGCCACGCCCATGCCGTAGCCCGTGTTGCCGGCGCCGGTTTCACTGGTGACATCGGTGAATCGCATGCTTCCGTCGTTTCGGTACAACCGATTTGCGGCGGTTCCGCTGGACCCGTCAGGCCAGGCAGCCCGTACGTCACCGCCCTGAACAAAGTAAATGTCCAAGTCCCCATCGCTGTCGTAGTCGATGAGCGCTGCGCCGCCGCCCACGACTTCCGGCATCAGAAACGCATCGGTGTGTCCCGACTTCCAGACGAAGTTGACGCCCGCCTCGGCCGCGACATCTTCGAAGCAGGGGCCCGCATCCCGGCTCGCCGGCGATGATGCGGGGCCGCCCGGTGCGTCGGCAGCGGGCTCATCGGCCGACTGGCAGCCCGTTACGCCAGCGAGGCACGCCATCAGCGCCCACGTGCATCTCACGGTCCGGGCCCGCCCGTGGCTTGCCGATATCGCTCCAGGAGTTGTCGGAGTCCAGGGTCGTTCGGAAACGTGTTGACGCCGTCGATGGCTGTCTCGAGGGCTGCCCGCATGTTCTGATCGCGCGCGTGCGCATCGCTGAGGACGAGCCATGCTGTTGGGGGCGCGTCGATGCGGCCTGTCAGTTTGGTGAGCATGTCAATGGCCTCATCGAGGCGGCCTGCCCTCATCAGCATGTGGCCGTACATGAGGTGGTCGGCCGCCGATTCGACGCCAATCTCGAATGCGCGGTCCAGTGGTTTCAACGCGGCGGTGAGGTCGTCCTGATTCGCGGAGGCTTCCGGCCCGTCCAATCCTCGAAGGAGGATGGTGACCCGCCCAATCTGCAGCCAAGCCTCCGCGAAGTCTGGGTTGACGTTGACGGCGCGATGCGCGTGGGTCAGGGCGGCCTGGAGGTCGCCCGTCTTGGTCAGGGCGACGGCGAGGTTGTACTGGGTTGGGGCATCCTGTGGGCTCAGTCTCGCCGCCTGCTTCAGGACGCGGACCCAAGCCTCCAGTTTCCCTCGCAGTTTGTGCAGGTCCGCCAATCGGTGCAACAGAATGACACTCTCCGGCCACACAGCGCGAGCCTTGCTGATGGCTCGGCTTGCTTCGTCGAGTCTCCCGGTGTCCAGCAGTTCTCCGATGTAACTCAGGCGTCCGCCCAGACCACGTTGAGCGCTCCATCGCAGGTCCATCCACGGGTCGGGGAAGGTCGGAGGTGTCGATGCGCCCGCGGTCCGCAACCGGGCAGCATCGGCCGCGCGGCCGGCTCGTCGGTACGACTGGGCGAGGAGATAGTCCACGTAGAAGTGCCCAACGAGCGTGTCCAAGACTTCAAGGATCGGGATGGCCTCCGCGGCGCGGTCGAGTTCCAGCAGGCACCGGGCCCGCCCAATCCGCTGGGCCGCAGAGTCGGGGGCGGGTCGCGTGCGGCCTTGCTCGAGCGCTGCGGCCTGATCGAACAAGCTGAGTGCTTCGGCGACGCGGCCCTCGTCGAGCAGCCAGAAGCCTGGACGCCAGTACAAGGGCGCGTGTTCAGGGGCGATCCGCCTCGCCTGGGCCAGTGCCGTGGCGGCGGCGTTGATGTTGCCGGTTTCCTGCTCGGCCACGCCCAGAAAGCACCAGGACTGCGCGTCAGATGGGTCGAGGAGGGTTGCCTGCCGGAACGCGGCGATCGCTTCTTCGGGACCGCCATTGGCCAGATAGAGCAGGCCCAACGTTCTTCGAAGGTCGGCTCGGCCAGGCTGGGCCTCGATCTGGGCAAGCCTGGCATTGATCGATTCGATCACTTCGCCATCGAATGCGCCGGCGTGTGTCGGGCGGGGGGGTGGACCGACGTCGGGCTGCCCTCGTTCGCACGAGGTGAGGAGCAGGATGGAGAGCAGCGCAGCGGCGGTACTTCGCATGGACTCGATTGTAGTTGCCGGGGCACCAAACGTCCTATGATCCGGTCCGATGTCTCTGCGATACCACGCCGCTGCATGCCAAACCGCGTTCGACGCGCCGGCGGACCGCGGTGATATCGAGTCGAGTACCAGCCGAATGCTGCAGATGGCCGAGCAGGCGGTGCTGGGCTACGAGCCATTCTTTGACGTCCGCCTGCTCACCTTCCCGGAATTCGCCCATGCCAGGCCCGTCTTCGATGACGTCCGAAGGCTCCGGGACACCTTGGCGGTGGAGGTTCCCAACGAACACATTGATCGGTATGAGGCGTTGTGCCGTCGCCTTGGCTGCTGGATACAGACGGGGACGTTTCTGGAGCGGACTGAAGACCACGCCGACGTTGTGTTCAATACCACCGTTCTGGTGGGACCATCGGGCGTGGAGTCGGTGTACCGAAAGGTCAACCCGTGGATTCCGTGGGAGGTGCATGCATCGCCGCATGACATCGACCCGACTGGAGACCACTTTCCGGTTGCTGACACGGAAATCGGACGTATCGGTGCGGCGATCTGTTACGACTGGCTCTTTCCTGAAGTGACGCGGGAACTGGCGTTCAAGGGGGCTGAGGTGCTGTGTCGGCTCTCTGCCTACATGGACCCGTGGGGGGCCACGCCACCGACCGATTGGTGGACGCTTTTCAATCGCGCGCGTGCGGCAGAGAACATGTGCTACGTCGTAGCGTCCAATCAAGGCGCCGAGATGCGGCAGTATCCGCCGTTCTCCTGGCCGGGCGGAAGCATGGTCGTGGACTTCGACGGCCGGGTGCTTGCCGAAGCGACTCCCGGCCCGGGCGAGCGGGTTGTTGTGGCACCCATCGACATCGGGGCGTTGCGGGAGGCGAGAGTTCGAAGACTTGGCCACGACACCGTCTCGCACCACCGACCTGCCGCCTACACCTATCAGCGGCGGCCGGGCTTGCCGCCCACCGGGCACCCGATCACCGTGGAGGCGCTTCGGCGTCGAATTCAAGATGCCAGGGAGACCACTTCATGAGATGTGCCGCACTGTGCGTGGCGCTTTGTGGCATCGGAGCCTGTGATCAGACGTCGGTCGATCCAGCTGCGAACAGGCAGGTCGTGGCCAGTCACAATGCCGCAATCGCTGCGATGGGTGCGTACGACTACGACGGCGCGATGGACATTCTGGCACCACTGGCAGCGGCCCATCCCGACTGGAATCATGTCCAGGTTGACCTGGCGATTGCGCAGCTCAATCGGCAGGCGGAAGGCGACGAGGCGAAGGCCCTCTCGAGGCTATCCGCCGTGCTGGCGCGGGATCCAGCGGACCTGCGCGCGCGGTACTGCGCCGGGCTTCTGAGACTCCATGCCGGCGACATCGAACAGGCGGCGGCTGATTTCGCAGCTGTGGCCAGCGCAGACCCTTCCGACCCCTACGCCGCGTACTACGCGGGGCAGTCGAAGATGCAACGTGGCGAGTATGCCGGCGCGCTGGCGGAGTTCGAGCGGGCGGTGGGGTTGGACCCCTATCTTCGGAGTTCTTATTACGCGGGTGCCCAAGCTGCCCGGCGGGCCGACCGTGTCGAACTCGCGCAGTCGTGGCTCGACACGTTTCACCGAATGGAACACAACCCGCGTGCGCGACTGGCCGAAATCAAGTACACGCGAATGGGGCCGAAGGCCGAGCTGATCAGCGTGCAAGGCGGGGCCCACCCACCACAGCCACGGCCGGAGGGTGCGGTCTTTGATGCTTCGCGGTCAATCGGCGCGACGGCTGGAGCGGTCACCGCGATGGCGGCCGGTTGGGTGGGCGAGGGGCAGTCCATCGTCTTGCTCGCTCATGCATCAGACGTGGACGTGCAGACCTATTCCGCGGGCGAGGGCATGCGGCCGGTGGTGGGCGGAGCCGGGCTTTCGGGCGTGTCGGGAGTCACCGCCCCGCTCTGGGGTGATGTGAACGGCGACGGCCATCTGGATGTCGTCCTGTGCCGGTCGGGGCCAGATCAACTCTGGCTTGGGTCGGAGGACGGCACGTTTTCGCAGGACGAGCGATTTCCGGGCGACCCGGCCGATGCCGTCGACGGCGCGCTGTTCGACGCGGATCATGATGGTGACCTTGACGTGCTGGTCGTGTCACGGAACGCGCCGGCGTCGCTGCTCAACAACAACGGGGATGGTTCGTGGCAAACCGTCGAAGACCAGGCATCCGGGTTTCCAGGCGCGATGGTGGACGGAAGGGAAGTCGTCGTTGCCGACTTCGATGGTGATCTTGACACCGACGTTCTGTTGATCGGGCAGTCGCAGCCACACAAGGCATGGCTCAATGACCGGCTGTGGCGGTGGCAGGCAGCGCCAGCAGGCTGGGCCCCGCTGTTGCATGAGCCGATATCTGCCGCAGTGGCGGCAGATATGAATGCCGACGGCGCGGTGGACCTTATGACGCTGGCCGGGTCGGGTGATCTGACACACTGGCGTTGGATGGGCGGTACATGGGCGTCCGAGGCGTATGCAACGACGGCACCTTCAGCGGGCGGGGCTGATGCCGGGCGACCGAGGCAACTTGCGGTGGCCGATGTCACGGGCGACGGGCACCTGGATGTGCTGGCTGGCTCGCCGGGAGGGGATCAGATCGACGTGTTTGGCCCCGGCGGGGCGAGGCTGCAGACGCTGCCGGCGCACGCGGCTTGGCTGCTGCTGCAGGGGGAGGCGTCTGCCGGACCGGGCCTTGTGATGGCTTCGGCCGATGGCGAGCTCATCGAGTGCCCCCCCGGACCTGGCCGCTTCGCATTCGTCGATGCCACGCTGTCGGGACGGACGGACGCGGGGCAGTCCATGCGGTCCAATTCCAGCGGCATTGGGGCGACGCTCGCAGCGAGGACCGGCGACCGCTGGACGATTGTGGGTTCGGTCCGCTCGACGGCAGGTCCGGGTCAAAGTTTGCAGCCGGTGTCGCTGGGGCTCGGTGGGGCCGAGGCGATCGACTTTGTATCGATCGACTGGACGGACGGGGTCTTCCAGACAGAGTCGATGCTGGCGCCCGGTACGGTCCATGCGATTGTGGAGACGCAGCGGCAACTGTCGTCGTGCCCAGTGATCTTTGCGTGGGACGGGGCATCGATGCGTTTTCAGACCGATTGTCTGGGTGTTGGGGGCATTGGGTTTCTTCTCGGGCGTGACGCCTATGCAACGCCTCGGCCTCGCGAGCGTGTGCTCCTGACTGGCCCGCCGTTGGCGCCACGGCTGGGGGCGTTGGAGGTGGTGCTCGCAGAGCCGATGCAGGAGACGTGCTATCTGGACGCCGTCGGGTTGGAACTGGTCGATCTTCCTCCGGGTTGGGAAGTACTTCCAGACGAGCGGATGGGAACTGGCTTGCCGCTGCCGACTTCGGAGTTGCTGTTTTCCAGACGCAGCTATCTTCCGGTTGCCGCGGACGGGCCAACGGGGGATGTGCTGGACGCGGTTCGACGGGCCGATGGAACGCCGGCGCCCCCGGGCCCGCTGGATGGAAGATTCATCGGAAGGCTTGACGCGCCCCTGGAACTCACGGTTGACTTTGACCATGACCTGACTGCGGGGGCGGAGCGTCGCGTGCTCGTTCTTGACGGGTGGGTCGAGTATCCCTATTCCCAGACGATGTTCGCGGCATGGCAGGCGGGCCGCACCTACCGGCCACTGACCATCGAGGCTCGGGGACGGGACGGGCGGTGGCATGTCGTTCATGAGGAAGTCGGATATCCGGCGGGCATGACGCGGCGGTGTGTGCTGCCTCTTGAGAATCTCCCGGACGGCGCGTCGTCCGTGCGGCTGACGAGTGACCTTGAGCTCTATCTCGATGCCATTCGAGTGGCGATTGTGGAGACGCCACCCGACGTGGACATCAGACGGTCGCCGCCGCAGTCAGCGACGCTGGAGGACGTTGGGTACCCGGCGCGGCGGCACCTTCCCGACAGACGCGCCGGATTCGACTGGGCGGCCCGTGTTCCCTTCTGGGACGTGCGATCCCAGCGGGGCGAGTACACGCGGTTGGGCCCGGTCGTCGATCTGGTCGGTCGCCGTGATGGCCTGCTGGCCGTCTTTGGGGCGGGCGAGGCCATTCGCCTTCGGTTCGAGTCGCCGCCGCCGCCTCCGCCGGGGTGGTCTCGGCACTCCGTGTTGGATCTGGCGGGCTGGTGCAAGGACATGGACCTCATGACCAGGGCGGGGGGCACGGTCGAACCGGTGCCGGAGGGCCGCACTCCTCGCCGAGACCGGCATCGCTCGGGGCGTTGATCAACCCGGCTGAGCGGGCAAACAGGTGTTTCTCAAAGGAAAACCCGTGCTGTCTGGTGTGACAAGGCCGATACTGGCCAAGCGCCCGGGTGGGAGGATTGCCATGGAAGACCCCGAACCTCACGTTGACCGCCCCACGCCCGAACAGATGGCGGACCGCCGGAATCGATGGGGGGCACCCGTGGGTGGATT
>CAZSSV010000013.1:0-16580 GCA_964609425.1 uncultured Isosphaeraceae bacterium
GGTGGCGGGGGGTGGAGGTGCCCAGTGCGACGACCCAGCGGAGTCTTCATGACGGTCGGTGCTGCCCTGGCCATGATGCTCGCGGGCTGCCAGAGCGGGAGCTCGGCGCGGCGGGCCATGTATCTGGAGGTCGGCGGGACGGGCCATGTGACGCTTCCCGCGACGGAGGGCACGGGCTACGACTGGCTGATCGACCGCGCCTCGTCCGAGGGTCTGGGCCACATTCGGGTGGGTGAGCCTGTGAGCCAGTCGAAAGGTGGCCAGCGCGTGGGCGGCCTCCGGGAGGTGACCTGGCCGATCGAGGGGGCGTCAGTTGGAACGGCCCTGCTGCAGTTTGAATACTGCCGGCCCTGGGAAGCCGGGGTGGCCCCAGCCAAGACGGTGCGGTATGAGGTCATGATTCGCTGACTGGTTCGCTCAGGCGTTCGCTGAACAGGTTCGACACGCCGGAACGTATACTGGGCGGCTTGGACCCCATGCCCGCAGACACCATGACGAAGCCCGATACCACACCCAATTCCGCGGACGCCAAGCCAGCGGGGACCGCGGCCACCGTTCCCGGTCCGGACGTGCTTCGTCGCTGGCTCCGGGACATGATGCTGATTCGAGAGTTTGAAGTCCGCTCCATGCAGGCCTATCAGAACAAGCTCGCAGGCGGGTTTCTGCATGTCTACAACGGCCAGGAGGCCGTCGCCGTGGGGTGCGTCGCCGCCATGCGGCCGGACGACCCGATCATCACCGCCTACCGCGACCACGGCCATGCCCTGGCCCGGGGCATGTCGCCCGAAGTGGGCATGGCCGAGCTTTTCGGGCGGATCGGTGGCTGCGCCAAGGGCAAGGGCGGTTCCATGCACTTCTTCGATGCGGAGCACCACATGTACGGTGGGCACGGCATCGTCGGGGCGCAGATTCCCCTCGGGACTGGCCTGGCATTTGCCACCAAGTATCGCCAGGAGGTGATGGAAGGAACCCCAAGCACCCGGGTGACCATGGCGTTCATGGGGGACGGGGCGCTCAACCAGGGCGCCGTACACGAGGCGATGAATCTCGCTGCCGTACTCGATCTGCCAGTCATCTTTGTGGTCGAAAACAATCTTTACGCGATGGGAACGGCGATCGAGCGGTGTACGGCAGCCGGTGCTCACATCACGGAGCGGGCCAAGGCCTTTGACATGGACTCCGCCGTCGTCGAGGGGATGGACGTGCTTGATGTGTACCGGGACATGAAACCGCTGGTTGAGCGGTGCCGCGAGACCTCACGGCCCTGCTTTGTCGAGATGCGGTGCTACCGGTTCAAGGGTCACTCGATGTCCGACCCACGGAAGTACCGCACGCACGACGAAGAAGAGCGTTGGGAAACGCACGACCCGATCGAGCGCCTGGCAGCCCACCTGGTCGATCAGGACCAGTTGACGGGCGAAGCATTCAAAGCGATGGGCAAGGAAGTGCGAAGCGAGATCCGGGCGGCGGTCAAACGTGCGGAAGCGTCACCGCCCCCAGATCTTGAAGAGTTGTATCGCGATGTGTACACCGACGCATGGGGTCCGTACACCGGTACGTCGGTGCCACCCTTCATGCGACGCCGGGGGAGCGATCGGGAGCAGTCCGATGCGTGAGATCGCCTTTCGAGATGCGTTGCGAGAAGCCATGAGCGAAGAAATGCGCCGCGACGATCGTGTGTTTCTCGTCGGCGAAGAAGTGGCCGAGTACGACGGGGCCTACAAGGTCAGCAAGGGCATGTTGGAGGAGTTCGGTCCCAAGCGAATCATCGACATGCCCATTTCCGAAAGCGGGTTCGCTGGCATGGGGATCGGTGCTGCGATGATGGGGCTGCGACCCATTGTGGAGTTCATGTCCTGGTCGTTCAGTCTGGTTGCAGCCGACCCGATTCTGAACAACGCGCCAAAGATGCTCTACATGAGCGGCGGGCAGTTCGGCTGCCCCATCGTCTTTCGTGGAAATGACGGCGCCGGTGGGCAACTTGGGTCCACCCACTCTTGGTGCGTCGAGTCGTTGTACGCCAACGTGCCGGGTCTCAAGATGGTCATTCCGGCATTCCCCGCCGACGCCAAGGGGCTGCTCACGTCGTCAATCCGAGACGACAATCCGGTCTTCTGTCTCGAGAGCGAGCGCATGCTCGCGATGACCGGAGAGGTTCCGGAGGGCGAGCACATCGTGCCCATCGGCAAGGCGGCTGTCGTGCGAGCGGGTTCAGACTGCACCATCGTCTCCTTCGGGCGTGCGGTCCACTTTGCCTTGGAGGCTGCGTCCGAATTGGCCAATTCGGGCATCGACGTCGAAGTCATCGACGGCCGCTCGATCAAGCCCCTGGACATCGACACCATCGCAGACTCCGTGCGTCGGACAAACTGTTGTGTCGTCGTTGACCAATCATGGTCGTTTGCGTCCGTAGGCTCCGAAGTCGCCGCGGAGATCCACCGCGTGTGCTTCGACGACCTGGACAATCACGTGCACCGCGTCCACAGCGATGATGTGCCGGCGCCCTACGCATGGAATCTTGAACAGGAAATGCTGCCCAACGCCCGCAAGATCTGCGAGGCCGTCCGCAGCGTCACCTACACCGCCTGAGCCCGCTCGGGTTTTTGAAACGAGGCTTGCAGCACGCCATGCCCATTGAAATCACCATGCCGCGGCTCTCCGACACGATGGAAAAGGGAACCATCATCAAGTGGCATGTGGCGCAAGGTGACGAAGTGACGGCCGGGGACATCCTGGCTGATGTCGAAACGGATAAGGCAACCATGGAGATGCAGGCCTTCGACGACGGCCACATTTCACAGATTGCGGTGGCGGAAGGTCAGTCGGTCGATGTCGGAACCGTCGTGTGCGTGCTCGCCGAGGAAGACGACGAGCCCGAGGCTCAGGCGGCATCTGCAGCGGCCTCAGTGGCTGCCGCGCCGGGGTCCGAGCCGGGGTCCGAGCCGGGGCCCGAGCCGGGACCGGTCCTGCCCGACGCGGCCTCCCATCGAAAGGTCACGCCCGTCGCCCGAAGGCTTGCCGAGTCTCACGGTATTGACCTCTCGACGCTGGAGGGATCGGGGCCCGGCGGCAGAATCGTCAAGCGGGATGTCCTCACGGCGGCAGCGGCGGGCGCCGAGATGCGCGCCGCCGTCCCACCCTCGGCCAGCCCGGTTCCGCCGCCGCCGGAGCCCGAGGAGCACGTGATCGAGCCGTCCACCATGCCAATCCCGGCGACGCCTGTTTCACCTGCGGCGTCCGGCCGGTCGGCCTCGATGGTCCTTGCCGCCGGAGACCGGCGTGAGCCCGTCAGCGCCATGCGGCAGACCATCGCGCGGAGGCTGGTTGAGTCGAAGCAGGACGTGCCGCACTACCAGGTGTCCATGGTGTTCGCGATGGACGCCATGGTGGATCTCCGCGCGCAATTGAATGCGGAGTTGACCGATCAGGGCGTCAAGTTGTCGGTCAATGATCTGCTCGTTCGCGCGTGCGCGATTGCCATGCATCGCAACCCACTCATGAACGCATCGTGGGACGGCGATGCCATCATCTACCACGGCGACGTGAACGTCGGTATCGCCGTGGCGCTTCCCGAAGAACGAGGGGGCGGGCTCGTCGTACCGGTGATCCGCAGTGCGGATGCCAAAAGCCTGCGGGCGATTTCTGCGGAGACGCGGTCTCTGTCAGAGAAGGCACGAACACGCGGCCTGTCGGTGGACGAGATGGACGGGGCGACCTTCACCATTTCCAACCTCGGTATGTTTGGCGTGGACGCATTCACGGCCATCATCAATCCGCCAAACAGTGCGATTCTCGCGGTCGGTGCCTGCCTGCAGAAGCCTGTCGTTCGGAAAGGCGAATTGACGGTGGGCTGGGAAATGAATGCGACGCTCAGCAATGATCACCGCGTTGTGGATGGGGCAACCGCAGCCCGCTGGCTCGGCACGTTGAAGGACCTCGTCGAGCATCCTGCCGGCATACTCGTCTGATTGGTTGAGGTGACCCGACGCATGCTCACTGTGTGCCTGCAAGGTGACGCATGGTTGCAACGAAGGTCCTTCCCGTCGCCTTCAGGATCATCATGGTCGCGAGACTCCAGACAACACCCGAAAGGACGCCGCCGGCCAGCAGTGCCCACTGAATCAGTGTCGCGGGCTGCCTGCCGAAGCCGACGATCAGTTCGGCGTCCATGGCGAGCATGACGGCGGCGAGGGGGCAGGCGGACCCACCCCAGAGGCCCAGCCACCCCAATTCGGTCAGCGCGGTGCCGCAGGGCACCAGTATTCCGGCGAGCAGGGCGGCGATGGTCAGCGTCATGACCGCTGCGGTCGTGGACTTTCGGCTGCGAAGTGACCAGTGCAGCCCGAGTCCGATGCAAAACGCGGTGAACGGTCCAAGCCACACCACCATGCCCAGCAGCCCCCCCCAGTTGGCCCAGGGCGTGTCGGTGCCCGCCTGACTGGCTGCCGGCGCAAAGGCACTGCCTGTCGGCGCCGACACGATGAGCACGGCAAGTGACGCAGCGGTGACCATGGGCGGCAGGATGGCGGGCACCATCATGCGGGCGATCCCGGACACTTGGCCACGGAGGTACGGCGCCGGTTGAATGGGGGTTGTCAGGAGCAGGTCGAGTGTTCCCTGCTCCCGATCTCTGGTCACGATCTGGGCGGACGTCATCGAAGCGGCGACGACCAGCAGTCCCACCTCGACGGTGAGCAGCGCCAGAATCAGCGGGCGGCCGACATCCCGATCCATCATTCCGCCGCCGAGCAGTGCGAGTACGACTGCGGCGGCCGTGACACCGGCGACGGCCCACCCCCAGCGAAGGAGCGTATCCCACCGCTGCCGAGGCCTGCCCTTCGAGGCCCTCCAGGCAATGGGGTTCAGACCCACAGGTCGCATCGGCCGAGCAGCGGCGGCGGTTCGGCGCCCACGCCCGCCACCCATGACGGGGCCGAGCCATCGTACGCGGGCGGTCGCCCACACCACCATGACGGCGGTGGCGGCGAAACTCATCGCGGTAAAGGCTGACACGGGATGACCAAGCCAGAACCCGCTGAACCCGCTGCCCGAATCTGCGGCCACGTACTGGCTGGGGCGGAGCACCGTCTGCAGGGTGAGAAAGGGGTTGAGCGGCGTGGCCCATGTGGTGTAGCTCGCCTGGATCTCGCCTGGAATCGGCACGGCAATGGTTGCGTCGATCACCCATGTCGCGACCAACCCGCTGAGGACGCCGATCGAAAACACGAGCGTGGCCCGCCGCCCGCCCGTCCGCGTCGCCGAGAGCAGGACGGCCGCACCACCCACCACCATCGCTGTACACGCCGCGATGCCGGCTGAAAGCAGGACGGCCCGCGGCCCAACGCCTCCGAACACCTGCATGATCAGCAGGATGGGCAGGGCCGCGGCAATGAGCATGATCACCAGGCACACGCGGCCCAGCAGATTGCCCAGCACGATTCCGGCCGACGAAATGGGGGTTGTCAGCAGGAGATCCCAGGTTCGCGGAGAGGCCTCCTGTTCGATCGCGCCGGCCATAAAGACGGGGGTCAGCAGGCAGATGGCGGCGACCTCGATGATCGCGACGACCTCAAACACGCCCGCGGCGGCCGTGGCCAGGCCGCGGAGCGAAACGCGGCCGCCCAGGCTTGTCGCGGCCAACATTCCGATGGCGGCGACACCAGTGAGCACGGCGAGATAGGTCACACGAATGGTCTGATGCCGGTGTCGCCGCGAGGCGGTGGTCAGGATTCGCTCGAGCAGCGGCCAGACATGGGTGGCGCTCACCCGTGGTTGGCCAGGGGGCCCCTCAGGAGGGGGGGAGGCCTGTCCAGGCACGATGTCCGCAGCCATGTCGACTCCTGAGGCCCCACTTCGGCCGGCGGGACCATCGTGCTATGATGGCCCCGTTGAACAATACACGGGATTCTGGCGCCGCAACGTCGCGATGCCCGGTCCCGATTTGACGGCTGGCCACGACACGGGCTGGACCGATTTCTCGGCCAACGGGCCGACACCCGACGGTGGGTGATAGAACTGCGTTGCTTCGTCTGGGCCGCTTTCAGGCCTGTCGAATTCCCGGGGGATCTCAGCGGGGTGAGCGAGCCACGCTCGCCTCGGCGCTGCCGGCCCCACGGGCTGGCCATCGGTTGAGCCCTACCACGCATGCGGGGGGGGTTCGGGAGGGCTTCGGTCCTCACCCGTGTCACGTGCCGCGCGCGGCGTGTTTCGCCGCGCGGAGGCCTCCAGCCAATGCTGGGAGGGTGCTGATGTTGACGCTGACAGGCTGGAACGAATCGACCACCACGCTTGACCTTCCCCTCATGCTGGCGTTTGACTGGACGGCTGCATTCACGCTGCTCGCAGGTGTTCTGGTCGGTGGCGTCTGCGGCGCGGTCGCGCTCAAACTGATTGCAGGAAGTGTCGTGACAGCCGCGCGGAAGGAGTCCGAGACGCTCAAGGCGGCCGCCTCGAGCGAGGCGGACTCGGTGCGGCAGAAGGCGGAACTCGATGCAGAGCGAGCCGCCAAGGAGCGGAAGGCCGAAGTCGATCGCGAAGTTCAAGAGGCTCGGAACGAAATCAAGGCCCAGCAGGAGCGCCTCTCAAAGCGGGAGGACAGCCTGGAAGAGGGCCAGAGCCGGCTCGCCTCCCGCGAGTCGAAGCTCGACTCACGCCAGTCCAAGGTTCAGAACCGCGAGTCCGAGGTCGAGGCGAGAGCCGAGCAGGTCGAGGCCCGGGACGCCGATATTACGACCCGCCTGACCGAAGTGGCGGATCTCAGCCGGGACGATGCGCGGGTCCAGGTGCTTGAGCGGGTCGGGCAGGAAGCTCGGGAGGAGGCTGCCGGCCTTCAACGCCAGATTGTGGAAGCGGCGGAAGCCGACGCCAAGCGGCAGAGCCGAGAAATCACGGTGATGGCAATCCAGCGGTTTGCCGCCGAGCACGTTGCGGATTCCACAGTGCGGTCCGTCAAAATCCCCTCGGACGACCTGAAGGGACGGATCATTGGCCGAGAGGGGCGAAACATTCGGGCGATCGAGCGGGCGACCGGTGCCGATGTGCTGGTGGATGACACGCCGGGTGTGATCTCGGTTTCGTGCTTCGACCCGATTCGGCGAGCGATCGCCGGCGAGTCACTCGCCCGGCTCGTTGCAGACGGGCGTGTGCATCCGTCGCGAATCGAAGAGATCGTCGAAACCGTCAAGAAGGACTTGGAAGAGCGAGTCCAGGAGAAGGGCAACGAGGCAGTCGTCGAAGCCAAGATGCGTGGGCTTCACCCGAAGATCGTCGAGTCGATGGGCAAGCTGCACTTTCGGACGAGCTTTGGCCAAAACGTGCTGCGGCACTCCATCGAGGTCGCCTTCCTCAGCCAGGTCATTGCAGACCAACTCGGGCTGGACGGCGCGATTGCCCGTCGGTGTGGGTTCCTGCACGACATTGGCAAGGCCATGGACCACGAGATGGAAGGTGGCCATCCGGCAATCGGCATGGAGTTTGCGAGGCGATTCGGCGAGACCCGTGAAGAAGTTCTCAACGCGATCGGTGGTCACCACGGCGATATTCCCTCGACGACCCCGTACACACCGATCGTCATGGCTGCTGACGCGGTTTCCGGTGCGCGACCTGGCGCCCGCCGCGAGTCGATGGAACTCTATATCCAGCGGCTCAAGCAACTCGAAGACATCGCGAGGGAGAGTGGCGCGGTGCGCGAGGCGTATGCCATCCAGGCTGGCCGTGAGGTGCGGGTGATCGTGGACTCTGGCCGCGTCAACGACGACGAGGCATTCATCATTGCGGACAAGATCGCCCGGCGTGTGGAGGACGAAATGACCTTCCCGGGCGAGATCAAGGTGACCGTCATGCGCGAGACTCGCGCCGAAGCGACGGCACGCTGAGCAGGAGACGAGCGTCATGCCCATCAAAGCGACGGACCTGAAGAAGGGACAGGCACTGATCTTCGACGGCCAGTTGCAGGTCGTGATCGACACGGATCACGTCAAGCCAGGCAAGGGGCCCGCCTACGTGCAGGCCAAGATGAAGAACGTTGATACGGGCACCATCAAGACCAATCGGATCAACTCGAGTGACAAGTTGGAAGACGTGTCAATCGACCGCCGGACGATGCAGTACCTCTACGATTCCAGCGGCCACGGAAAGGGACCGTTTGTCTTCATGGACGGCGAGTCGTTCGAGCAGATGGAGTTGGATGGCGACCTCCTCGGAGACATGACCAACTGGCTCGTCGAAAACCTCGAATGTGTGGTGATGATCTTTGAGGGGCGGGCCCTTGGTGTCGATCTTCCGCCGTCCGTCGAGTTGGAGATCACTGAGACCGCGCCGCAGCCCAAAGGGGCGACGGCCACGAATCAGCTCAAGGAAGCCACGGTCCAGACGGGGGCTCGTGTCCGCGTGCCGCCATTCATCGAGACCGGCCAGCGGGTCCGCATCAACACGGAGACTGGCGAGTACCTCGGGAAGGCCTGAGGCCGTGCAGCGGCTCACCGACATCAAAGCCATGCTGGCTGAGCGGGGGCTGCGGCCGAGGCGTCGGTTCGGGCAGAACTTTCTCCATGATCACAATCTCCTCGGACGGCTCGTCGATGCGTCCGGCCTGGCCGAGCGGGATCTCGTGCTTGAGGTCGGCCCTGGAACAGGCACGCTGACCGAGACGCTTCTGTCGCGGGGAGTGGAAGTCATCGCGGTCGAACTGGACCGCGATCTCGCAGACCTCATTGATGATCGTCTGGGAGGCCAGATCACGCTGATTCGTGGAGACTGTCTCGCCGCCGGGCGGTCGGTTGCCCCCAGTGTTGTGGAGGCCATCGATGGGAGGGCGTTCAAGTTGGTCGCCAACCTTCCATACCAGGTGGCCAGCCCGCTCATGTCGGAACTTCTGCTGGGTCATCCACGCTGCCAGGGCCAGTGGATCACGATTCAGCAGGAGGTCGCAGACAGGTTGACGTCCGCCCCGGGCGACACCGCGTGGGGGCCGCTTGGCGCCATTGTTCAGTCGATGGCCGACGTGACGAAGATCGCGTCGCTGCCACCATCGTGCTTCTGGCCGGCACCCAAGGTGTACAGCGCGATGGTTTCGGTTGTTCCCCACGCAGCCCGTCCGAAGGACGTCCGGGGGTTTGCTGCATTCGTAACACGCTTGTTCACGACCCGCCGGAAGCAACTGGGGGGCGTGCTGGGCCGCGATCTCGTGGAGGCGGCGGGCATCAAGGCGACCGAGCGGTGTGAGCGATTGAGTCTTGAATCGCTCCGCCGGTTGTACGACTCGGCAGGGTGAGCCCATTCATACGGCAGGGCGGGAGTGGCGCCGGCTTCAGAACTTGGTGTTGGCCAGTCGAATGCCGCCGGTCGTCTCCCCACGGATCTGGTCGTACCGGATGTAGAGGGCCAGGTCGAAGTCGGCAAGGCGGCGGGTGAGTGTGGCGGAGACGGCCTGGAAGTCTTCTTCGGAGAAGTTGTACTGCGGGCGGACTGCGACCGCGTACGTCTTTGAGATCTCGTAACGCGCCGGGAAGGTCAACAGTTCGCCCTTGGCTGCAGTCACACGGCCCGGAAATGCCGCTTCATAGGCGCCGGGAACACCGAAGTATCGGAACCCGACGCCCGTGGAGAAGCGGGGCGAGTGGTCGATGTTCATCGCGACCGCTGCGCGGGTCAGTCGGCCGAGATCAAAGTCCCAGTTTCCTTCTCCGGTGAATGAGAGCGCTTCGGCGGGTCGGAAGTCAAATGAGCCATCCATGAAGTTCCCGAAGGAGGAGTACAGCGGGTTTGCGTCGTACCACCGAGGGGTGTACCAGCGACGCGTCGCGTCCGACGTGCTGAAGGTTGCGGCCAGGCTCGTGGTCAACCAATCCACGTCGTACCAGCGTCCAGCGCCGCCCCGCTGCGTCTGCAGGCGGTGACGCACGCCCAGTTGAACGGCACCCCCACGGCTCGTAGCGTCTACGAGTGGGTCGTAGTCGGGCATGTCCATCGGATTGAAATTCGCGCCGGATATCCATGCCTTGGCCCATGGATCCATGAGAATTCGAAGTCTGTTGATTCCGAGCGTTTCACTTCGGACATCGTTGTAAATGCGTTGCATCGACGTGGTCGCATGCACACCGATGCCTCCGAGTCCGCGAAAGTCCGAGTCGTCCGTCGTCGCGGGCACGGCAGAATCGTCGTTCTGAATGTAGCCCTGAACCTGCGCGGTGGCGAAGGGTGTGATCTGAACCGGACCCCATGCGAGCGGCATCGTGAACTCGTGCATGCTCGTGACACGGGTCGACCAGTCGGACCCGATGCCGCGCTGAGCGAGGGCGGCCGAGATGTCGTCGCCCGGGTTGAACACCACGTTGGGTCCCTGGAACACGCTCGTGTTGATCCCGTTCTGGGCGGCTGTGCCGTCCGGTATGACCGCCTTGAATCGGCTGAAGGAGAAGGAGGCATTCCACGTCACCGTGTCCCACAGGTTCTTGCCGAAGGTGCGATAGCTCGCCTTCGGGAACTCATCGAGCGCGAAGCCCTGTGATGCAAGCAGCCAGCTGTTTGACACAAACTGGTTCAGTGAATAATCCGCGAGAATTGACAACGACGTGTCACTCTTGTCGCGACTGAGATAGAGGCTCGTTTCAAACTCACGGCGATTGCGAAACTCGTCCTCCCGCCAGGCGCTCATGAAGGTTGGATCCGAGATCCACGACGCCTGGGCCTGCATGTTCCAGTCATTGCCCAAGGAGATGCGATCTTCGAACTGGAGGAATCCCCGCAACGTCTCGGGCACCGCTTGTGTGATGCCCGTGCTCAACCGTTCTTCGGCGCTCGTGTCGTCGTGGATGCCCCACATGTTCAGCCTGCCGTGTTCGCCGGGCCGGTTCCATGTCCAACCGAGTCCGAGGGCAGGGCCCCGCTTGGTGTACCCGGAAGTCTCAAGGGTCAGTTCGTCTTCTTCGAATGGACCCAGCCCGAGCAGCATCGGGAGATCCCACTTCAACTCGATGCCGAGCCCCCGGTAGTTCTCGAAACTCGTCGCCTGTCCACGAAGTGGCGTGCGGTCGGCATATCCCTTGAACCAGGGCCAGTACAGCAGCGGGACGCCGCCGGCCTCGAGCGTGTTGTGTTCGCCGGTCACCAGGACGCGGCCTTCGCCCGCCGTCCCGTCAGGACGAATCGTGCCCGGTACCTGTCGGATGGTGGCGGTGCTACTTCCGATCGAAAGCGTCGGAACGGCAAAGGACGAGGCGGACAATCTGACATCGGTGCCCGACCACTGGTCGTCGGCGAGTTGTCGCAGTTCCGTCGCCCTTGCGTACACCGGCACCTGTCGCTGGCGGTCGTAGGTGCGAAGGACGGCATCAAGCATCACGGCCCGATCTGTCACGAAGTCGTAGTACATTCGCTGCCCGCGAACGACATAGTCCTCCCGGTCGGACTCTGCGATGACCGCGCCTTCCAGATATACGCCCCGGACGTCGTCGGCCGAAAGCGAATCGGACGCCTCGGAGAGTGTTCCAGGCGCCACATAGAGCACGGCACGCTCGGCCGAGAGCCGCAGGGCGCCCAACGCGTCGCTTCGGGCGGCTGGGCGATAGTGGATCACCACATGTCCGTCGGCCAGGACGGTTGTTTCGATCTCCCCGGCATCGACGGTGACGTGGTCGCCACTGAATGCGATCGTCGCGCCCGGGCGTCGCAACCAGGGTCGTGTGTCGTCGGCGGCGCGGACGGGGGCCGCGGCGGCCTGCGGCACCGAGCCGCCTGGAACCGGAACGTAGGCGGGCGGGCCTGCCTCGGGTGGCACCACCGTTGGGAGGTTGGTGAGCGGGGGCGGGGCTGCCTGGAGTCCTGCCACGTAGGCGGCCAATCGGTCATCGGCCCGGCCAATCACGGCAGCCAGCTGTCTGGGTCGCTCAGGCGTCATGAGCGCCGTGTCGATGACGGTTTCGCCCTTGATCGAACCAACCACGAGCAGATTCCGGCCCGAGGTTCCGCGTCCTACGCTCGCTGTACTTGATGTTGCTTCGGGGATCCACACCGCAACTTGGGTGACAAGGCCGTCCTCACTGGGAATGCGGTCGATCCACAACAGCATGCGTGACGCTTCAAACGACCAGCCCGCAATCTCCAGGAGAACGTCGCCCTGTACAAGCAGCCGCTGCGTCGTGTCCTGCCGCCAGTGCCAGCCTCGCAGGGCCCGAATCGTGATGTCGCCTTCCCTGGCTTCGACGGGGAGGACCAGCCCCCCGAGCGTCTGGCCGGTGCTGGCCGGGATCGCGGCCGGACCGCTGTCTGCGGCCGCCGCCGTTCCTGGCGCGGCATGGCCACCGACGACCCCGAAGAGGACTGCCAGGGCACCAAGTCGCCGCGAGTTGGGGGCGGGCCTGCCGTACACGGCTCGAACGATACATCGAGCAGGATCGAGCCGCCACTCCGCGAGGTCACTCGTCTTCGAAGAGTCCTTCGACGAAGCTTGTGGGGTCGAAGGCCGCCACGTCCTCGGGCCGCTCTCCCACCCCAACCAACTTCAGTGGTATCCCGAGTTCGCTCGCAATGGTGACGGCGATGCCGCCTTTGGCCGTGCCGTCCAACTTGGCCAGAAAGATTCCGGTCAGGTCGATCGCTTCGGTGAATCGCCTTGCCTGTACCAGGGCATTCTGGCCCTGCGTCGCGTCCAGTACGAGGAGCACCTCGTGAGGCGCGTCCGGGATTCGCTTTCCCAGAACGCCGTGGATCTTCTCGAGTTGACGCATGAGTCCACCCTCGGTGTGCATCCGCCCAGCCGTATCGACCAGCAGCACGTCCACATCTCGAGCGAGGGCGGCGTCTACGGCGTCCCACACGACCGCGGCGGGGTCGGCGCCTTCGGCGCCACGCACCAGATCGACATCCAGCCGAGCTGCCCATGTCGCGAGTTGGTCCACGGCACCGGCACGAAAGGTGTCGGCCGCGGCCAGGAGCACGGTACGTCCGTCGCTTCGAAGTGCGTGGGCGATCTTCGCCACCGATGTCGTTTTCCCGACCCCATTGACGCCCGCGACCAGAACGACCAGCGGGCCGGATGCAACCTCCGCCATCGCAGTGGGTTCGCCCAGACGCTCGCACAGCCGGCTCTTGAGAAACGCGATGGCTTCTTCGCCGCGTTCCATCTTGCCGGCAGCGGCGTCGGCCCGCAATTCCGAGATGATCTCGGAGGTCGCCGTGGGGCCGACATCGGCCTGAATCATGTGGGTTTCGATGGCTGCGATCGTTGCGTCATCGAGCCGCCGGCCCTTGAGCAGGCTGGCCAGTGACCCACCCATCGCGGCGCGGGTCCGGCCGAGCCCTCGCTTGATCGCGCCCAGTGTCGATCCGAAAAAGCCCATGCTGGTCAGTCCGTCTGTTCGACGGCCGGGGAGGAGCCCAGTCCGTGCCAATACCGGTCGAGGACACCATTGACGAAACGCGGCGAGTCTTCCGTGCTGAACTCACGAGCGAGCTCGACCGCTTCGTCGATGGCGACGCGGGGGGGCGTTCGTTCCGACCGGATCTCCCACGCTGCCAATCGAATGATGGACCGGTCCACGCAGGGCTGCCTGTGGACGGGCCACTCCGTCATGAGCGGTCCGGTCACCTCGTCCGTCTCTGCTCGGGCGTTCCACGCATCCGAGGCCAGCGTCATCGCAGCGTCCACCAGATGGGACGGCACCTCGGTCGCTTCGAGACCGCCTCGCACACTTGCCTCGTCGTCGTCGCGGCCGGCATCGAACTGGCAGATCGCCAGCAGTGCGCCGCGTCGAATCTCGTGCAGGTCATTCATGGGGCGGCCGTCGCCCTGACCTGGCGAATCGCAAGGGCCTGAAGGATGGCAGCCGACATGGCCTCGGCGCCTTTATTGCCATGGTCGCCGCCAGCGCGGTCGCGGGCCTGCTGCATCGTCTCGCAGGTGAGCAGCCCAAGCGCGACCGGTGTGACGTGGCGGACCGAGAACTCGCAGAGCGTGCTGCATACGGACTGATTGATCCAGTGGTCGTGCGTGGTGTCGCCGCGGATGACACACCCGAGGGCGACCAGCGCGTCGAGGGGTGGGTGGGTGTGGTCACACATCGCCGCAATCGCCACGGGTAGTTCCCATGCGCCCGGGCAGGACGTGCAGATCAGATGTTCGGCGCGCCCTCCCGCATCCAGGAAGGTCGATCTGGCGCCCTGAAGAAGCGGCTCGGTGATGTCGTCGTGATAGGACGACGTGACAACGGCGATCCGGAGGTCGCTGGCATCGAGTGGCGTGTGATCGGTGTGATAGACGGGCATGCCTCAGACGATCGCACCTCGGATGCGACCGAGGGGCTATCGTACCGCGCACACTTCT
The DNA here is from genome assembly GCA_964609425.1 of uncultured Isosphaeraceae bacterium. GTDB lineage: Bacteria > Planctomycetota > Phycisphaerae > Phycisphaerales > SM1A02 > UBA12567. Next base: position 14,321 of record CAZSSV010000013.1, read on the forward strand.
CGGTGGACAGCGATGGGAAGTCTCAGCGGTGAGCCGGAGTTCGAATCAACATCGTGCGTGGATCGTCGCATATGCCGCAGCCTGCAACGCGGCATTGACCGTCGTTCTGACGCGGCACCTGGCGGGTGCGACGGGCGTGCCCTGGGCGGGGCTGTCAGAGCCACTGGCGATGGTGGCGGCCGTCGGTGCTGCAGCCGGCCTGGTGGCCCACGGGGCCACGCTCAACAATCTGTTCGATCGCCATCGCGATGCCGCAGTGACCGGCTCCGCGCCGCGCGCGGCGATCGGTCCCGACCTCATTGTCCTCGTGGGTTCGCTGTTGTTGGCGGTCATGATGGCTGCCGCGCTCGGCCGAGATGCGACGTGGGTGGCCCTCGTGCTGGCGAGCCTGCTGCTCTTTCACAATGCCGTCGCCAGGTTCATTCCCGCCATCGGTCTGGCGGTGCCCGGGGCCCTGGTCGCGGGCGTCATGCTCGTGCCGGACTGGCGGATGCCGATGCCGCTGGCTGTGTGGCTGGCCATGTCGATCGCGGTCCTGGGATCGATCGGAATGCATGTCCTCGCGGACAAGCGGCCCGTGCTGTCGGTTCGCGCCTTGCTCGCCGCGGCGATGGTCTGGGTGGTCATGTCGGGCGTGGTGCTTGGGCTTCGAGCGGCCGATGGATCGAGCATGTGGCCCGAGGGCCGCTCCATGGTCGTGCTGGGGTGGCCGCTGCTGGCGGTGTTGCTGCTCGGAGGCGTGCTGCGGTGGAGCCTGCCTCGGGCATCGGGACGGCGGGCAGCGGCCTCCAAGGCGCTGCGGTGGTTGTCGCTGTGGCAACCGTTGATCGGCGCGGCCTGGTGCGTGGCTGTGGACGCCCTCGGCCCGGCCGCCGTGTTTGCGGGCATCTGGCTGGTCGGGGTGGCGATTGCGGGGGGAAGCCGGGATCTCCTGGGCCTTCCAGGGGGGAAGGACGCGTGGCGATAGCCCCGCTCAGTGGGTGATGGCGACGGACGCGACGTCCGAGTCGGACGCGACGCCGAGGTAGGGCAGTGCCGCGTCGATGACGTCTCTGACGACGGGCCCCGCGGTTGATCCGCCGTACCAACGCCCCAGGGAGCGATCCGGGTCGTCGATCACGCAGAGAACCACGATGCGGGGGGTATGGGTCGGGGCGCCCGCGATGAAACTGGAGACGTAGCGGTCTTCGTGATACCCCCCGCCGCCGGCGATGGGCAATTGCGCCGTGCCGGACTTGCCGAACATTGAATACAACGCCGAACTGGCCTTGCGTCCAGTCCCTTCGGTCATGACCAGTCGCATGGTCTCGCGGGTGAGATGCGCGGTATCGGCGTCGAAGACCGGCGTCCGCATGACCTCGGCCGAACTCCGAACTGCGTGAATCGTCGCGGCCGGCATGGACCCGTCACGTGCGAACACGCAGAATGCCCGCGCCATCTGCACCGGTGTGACTGCGATCTCATGCCCCATGGCGACCGACGTCTGGGTGTACCTGGACCAGTCCGATTCGTTGGTGACGATGCCACGGGTTTCCCCGGGGATGCCGCAGGCCGATGGATGGCCGAAGCCGAGCGTGGCGACCAGTTCCCGCATCCGCGCGTGTCGCATGCGTTCAGCGACGATGGCCATGCCGCTGTTGAGCGACTTGACGAGCACGTAGCGCCATGACGTTGGTCCCTTCGGGTGGGCGTCCCGGATTCGGCGGCCGAAGGATGTGCGATGGGGTCCGGACCGTGGAGTCGCCAGCACCTCGTCCGGGCTGGCCGTGCCGTCCTCGGTCGCAGCCGCCCACACAAAGGGCTTGAAGGTCGATCCCGGTTCGTAGGGGTCGCTGACGCAGCGATGTCTTTGCAGGCGACTGGTTCCCGGGTGGCTGGTGACATCTGCAGCCGCGAGTATCTCGCCGGTCGCCGGGTCCATGGCAACGAGCCGTCCGCCGACCGCGCCGTAGTCGGCTACGGCGCGGGCGAGCCGGACTTCGGCAATTCGCTGGATCTCCAGGTCGATGCTCAGGTGAACGGTGTCGCCGTTTCGCCCGGGGTCGAACCCGCCCGTGGGCACCCATAGCGTGCGTCTTGACGCGTCGCGGACGACGGAAAGGCTGCCCTCGTCTGGTTCCAATCTGCGGTCAAGGCCGTGTTCCAGCCCAGAGAGTCCGTCGTGCTCAAACCCGACCAGGCCCACGAGTGATGCCCCGGTACTGCCCGTCGGGTATTCCCGAACAGGCCGCGTTTCGAGCGCCACGCCTTTGATGGGCGC